>NZ_CAXBOC010000136.1:0-11272 GCF_963976465.1 uncultured Cyclobacterium sp.
TCAAGAAGCCTGAAGGGCTGACAGGACAATAGCCACGGGTAAAACCCGTGGTAAGGTAAACCAACGCCCCCTTGATTTTGGCGGTATTGTTGCCATTTTTCTGCAACAATGCTGACAAAATCACACTTACGAATCCGATTCCTCAAAGGATTCCGTGTCTTCAGTAAATCCCCTCCCGAATAAGGTCGTGACAGGCTTATCCTTCTTTGATTAAGGGGGCGTTGCGAAATGAGGTTTTAAAACGAATTTTCTTTACCGGTGGCTGAGCGGAGTCGAAGCCTTAGGATAGCGTATTCGTTAGACCTACTCCTTCGCTCCGCTCAGGGTCCGGTTACTCAAATGACATCACGCGAATCAGCAATCCATACATAAACCCTGCAAAAAAATCTTTAACCATAAAGTGACTCAAAGAAGCCTGAAGGGCTGATAAGATTATAGCCACGGGTAAAGCCCGTGGTCAAGAAAATCTAAATGATCTTGATTTTGGCGGCATTGTTGCCTTTTTTTTCTGCAACAATGCCGCCAAAATCACCCCTACCTTATATCCCTAAAAATCTTTTAATATTTCCTGACTGCAAGTCCTCTCTGGTCTTTGCATCTGCTTCATCCTCGCGCAAAGAGGCAATCCTCAATGCTCCGGTTTTGTAGTCCAGAACAGGAGAATGCGTACCAAAACCGAACTTTTCCTTACCAAAAGTCTCCATCAATCCTGCCAAGTCAAGGACATTTCTTCCGGAAGTATCCATAAACACATCCGCTTTCTTAAACAAATCCAAATCCTCTTTTTCCAAATGTGTACTACCGGACAAATTCAGCACCATAAACTTGGCATCAGGTACGGCCTTTACAATGGGCATCACATCACTTAGCCTCCACTCATTGCTAATGTCCAACCAGGAGCTTGGACGACTATCCACCATTCTCAATGTTAGGCCAACTGGTAAACCCATGTCCCTGCACCTTTTCACCATTGCTATACAAGAGGGATGATCCAGGCTATAGCGGTGGTATTTTGGAAAAACTCTTACCCCTTTCATGCCTAACTTTCCACTGCTTTCCTCCAAATCTCTTTCCCAGCCCGAATAAATTGGGTTGATCACTGCAAAAGGTATCAATCGCTTGGCCCATTTCCTATTGGAACTGATTTCCTCATAAGTCTCCCTGTTCGCAGCCTGGGTGTCCTTATAAAATATTCCATTGATATTGGTTAAAACAGAAGCAGCAATACCATTGGCATCCATCCTCTCTATAAGGGCCTTACAACTGCTGTTTCTTACCTGACGAAAGGGCCAGTGGCCTATATATGCATTACTATCTATCCACATGGTTTCCTGACTTTTTAAGTACATTGTTATAATTATCAAAAAAGAGCTTTTTCTGTTGGCTCTCTGTAAGCTCAGCAGCCATCATATGCCCCACACCTTGAAAAAAGCTATTGTCACAGCCAAAGAAAATCCGATCCTCTCCTACATATTCCATGGCATAAGGAATAATGTCTCCCTCATTGTTACTTCCTGATACATCCACAAACACATTGGGATAAGGCGCCACAGCCTTACAGGCATCTAACCAATCTCCACCACCTGCAAGGTGTGCCAATTGGAACATTGCTTCCGGATACCTTTTGGCCGCAATTACAAAATCATCAGGAGTAGATACATTTTCCGGCTCCCTGGCATCAAAAATAACCCGTGATTTCCCAATGCCCATATGCATCAAGATGATCATCTTCATGTCTATGTATTTCTCAATCACAGGATAGAACAATGGATCACTTATTTTCACATGATTGTACAATTTTAATCCCGTCATCCCATGATCCATACACCTGTCGATTTCTTCCATTGCCTGCTTTGGAAATGCAGGGTTGATCGTTGGCTGACCAATAAACCTGTCAGGGTACTTCTTCATGGATTTAAGGATCAAATCATTGCAAGCAATAAATTCTTCAGGCAGCCCTTTACTCCCCGGTCTCATCGGTCTTGAAATCACCATTTTATCGATCCCTAGCCTATCTGCATACCCAATCTGTGTCTCGGGGCTGTCTTCGGTAAAGTATACATGGGCATGGGAATCAATCTTCCTGTACTTCATAACCTCTTTCATCAGGTCATTCTCTTCGACAGGTTTTTCTTTACCGGCAAATCCTGTCAAATGTGCACTTAGCGCAATCCCTGAAACAGAAACTGCACTGGTGGAAAAGAATTTTCTTCTATTCATATTTTCAAACTGTTTTTTTAAAAGCCATACTTTCAATATTGAATCGGCAACTGAATCATGCCGCAAGTGTTATCACTAAGTCTTAATTTTTTAGCAAATCCAAAGCCTTATCAGGACAGCACTTCCTTCCAGATCATTTGACCATTACGGACGGACGCAGCAGCAAAATGACCACTAATTTTCTCCTTGCCCTCCATATGCTTTATGCTCATTTCTCCTTTATTATGCATGGACATGATATAATCTCTTCCAAAAGGGGTCTCTACCATCACAACTCCTGTTTTGTCCAAAAGGGACACACTTTTCACTGTCGACTTACCCTCTTCAAAACCCTCAAATACCGAAACAAAAGTCTGGAGCCTGTCTCCTCTTTTCCGCCTTACAAAATAGGGTAAAGTAGCACCAATGTCAGCATTTTTCCAATCCTTTTGTCCCCAGCCATCGCCCACAAACATCTCTTCCCCCTCCTGCCCAAGCGACCAGGCACGGGTCGTAAGTCCATTTTCATTTTTCCATTCGCTGTTCCAGGTTCCATTGCCATCACTTGTTTTGATGTTCTCATAATCATAGAGTGCCAATCCGGCATTGGCCACCGGAGAGAGACCGTTTATTGTGAGCTCATTACTGGATGCATGAAAAACATAATCCTGAATTTCACCCCCTTGTACCCTAAAGAAATCGACCACATAGCTATTCCCATTCCCATGATCTACCAATACAGAAGTTCGCTTGTAAACCAAAGCCTGGGAATAAGCCGTAGATGCCATTTCCATTACCTTGACATTAGGAAATGTTTTGAATACAAGAACCTCACCGCCCCTGCCTTTTTTTATTTGATTTTGCTCATCCAAGAGCACCGTATTGTGCGCCAGGGCCCTGATATTATTGGGCTTCTGGGGGTGATCCCATAGGTATCCCAAATCTGAAAGTAAAGCAGTGTCTTTTTTCCAATAGTACAGGTTAAGACTATCATTTTCATGATGGGTTCCCCAAGGGCTGGCACTCAAAAGCAATAAACTTTCTCTTCCATCTTCCCCTGTTCTTAGGTGACCTATTTGTAAATTTGGAGGACACCAGTCCGGGAATGTTAAAACCCCCTCTTTTTTATTCTTAAGCCCCGGATTCCTGTAATACATAGAGAATGACAAAGCGCCATTGGGTTTGGTAAGGTCATAAGGAAGTCGCAATACCGGTTCTACCTCACTGTCTGTAAATTCGCTGTTAAATACAGGTGATCCACTATGCAAAATAAGTTCATTCCCACAAAGTTCTTTTAACAAGGCGAGGTATTCCTTTTTCTCCGGATAATTGGCGACCATTAACTCTACGTAAGCCACATCCAGTGTGGTATTTTCAAAAGAGTCAGCATAGGGTGGATATTTTAGGTCTCCTTGCAAGCCTTTGAAAAAGGCCTCCCAAACCAGCTTGTAATTGGTTTCATGATAAAGGTCTAAATCGTCTATCCGTTGACCCGACTTATCCTTATAACCCTCGGGGTCTGAATAGCCTTGTCCTGCTTGGGCCATGTCCCAAATCCCTCCCAAGGTCATCAAGCCATAAAAAGGGGATTCACTGGTAGTTCCATCAGGTAAGAACCAGCCATTTACGGTCATGTTAAAGCCTTCAAGTCCGAATCTAAGCAAACCCGGATGCCCTACACACATCCCAACCAGAGCTACGGCCGTTCGGTTACTAACAGATTTATTGTTTAACTTCTTGTCACAAACCAGCAAAATTGTACTTTCAAGAAGCAGGTCTTTTTCTATCGTATGTTTGTCTTGTGCATTATAAAGTGGTGTACCATCAGACTTTCTTGCTTCACAGGTGAGGTCATATGCTGTCACAATTTTTTTCACAAAATCAGATTCCAATCCAACGCCACTGGCCCTGCCTGCACTCCAAAAACCGGTCCATAGGGCATTGTCAGGCACATTTGGTGGTGGGCACAATTCCGGTTCAGGCAAGTTCATCATATTGAGCGCTGCTTTTTTGGGATCCATGTCTGCATATTCACCATAGCCTACATGTATTAGCCACTCCGGATAGCATTTGGCCAACCTAAGGAGGATTTGTCTACATTTGGCAGCATAGGATACATTTCCCGTAAGTAAATAACCCTCTGCCAAAGTCTTACAAAATCCGGCTATCCACTGTACTTTTCTGGACCTGATATTGGCTGTAAAACTAGGCCTGCCCTCTTTATACCTAAAGATCACAAAAGGATCTCCACCACAGTAGGAAATCTTTTGGGATTTCCCCCATTTGGTCATTAAAACAATTTCTTCCGGATAGTCACTGTTCGGGAACACTGCATGACATTCAGTACATTGGATTTCTTCCGGTTTTTCTACCTCCCAACTCCACAGTCCATGCGGGTGTACAGGCAAGCCTTTGTCCCTACAGGATGGGCAAGGTGTCCAAAGCGGATCCCCCGGGGTCGTTTCCTCCACCATGCTATTAAGAAATTCAGGGGTAATCTTATCAATATGACTCTTTATAATACCGTGAATCCTTCCGAAATGAACCTTGGCCCATTCTTGGTCTTTTATATTTTCTTTAGCAGCCGCTAGGTTATTTTCTTTAATTGTAAGGCAAGGGTGACTGACTGAATGTCTGTACTTCTCCCAATCTGACCAATCCAATAACTGCTCAGTATCCGGGTAATCAAACGATTTATGCGGCGTTGAAGAGAGGGTAAATGGGCTTAAATACATACCTAAGCCCAAAAGCGTACTCTGCTTTATAAAGTCCCTTCTATTCGCTGTTTTATTGACCATGTTTAGGCGTTGAAATTGCTTTGAATTGAATTCAGTGTTTAAAACCCGGCCATCATCCGGTTGATTCGTTTGAATATTTTAGTTTCAAGCGTAGGTTTCCAAGTACCCGGATGACCAAAAGCTATTTGAGATGTTGCTCCTTCATAGCCTCCTTCTTCAAGTACTGTTCTTGAGGGAATATAAGCCATCACATCATTTGAATAACCGAGCACAAATAAATCATTCCCATATTGGGTTTTCAGCTTGACAGCATAGTCAACAACCGGTTCACCTCCCAGTGCCACCATCAATTGGTCTCCCAATTTCCAAATTTGAATGGGGTAAGGATAGGAAAGCTCAACGGTATTGTTTTTAACTTTTTCATGCATCATCACAGCCCAGCGCTGGTAATGCCCACTGCTTTCCTTTATCATTTTCTCCAAGACTTCAGTAGAGGGTGGCTCATTTAAATATAGGGCTATTTCCGAATAAGCCGTTTTTAACTGTGCAGCTAAGGGTTTCATGTCCTCATTTAAAACGCTTTCTACTGCCGCTGCCAATTCCTTACCGTACTTTTGTGCCAATGGAATCGTCCGTCTGGGCAATGGGTTTTGGTTGGCTCCGGCTCCTTGGAAAAACATGGCCGTAGCACCGGGATACATTTTTTCCAATGCTATTTGTGCAAATCCCGGATAGTCTCCGGACCATTGCGTGACGGATAATACGGTAGCATGACAGGCATAGCCAAAAACAATGGCCATGATATTGTCCTCCAAATCGGTCACTTTCATTACCGGTACAGCATAATCATTGGGGCCATTGACGGCGGTAGTGGTCTCCAATTCCGCTTCTTTATTGTTCCTTCGATTTACCTGAAACCTGGTAACTCCATTTTCCGAGGAGATCTTTGCAGGGACTAATCCTTCCAAGGCTTTACCCACTAAATCGACAATTTGCTCCTCTAGCCAATCCGAGTAGGTATTTACCTTTTCAATTTCACCTTCACTCAAAGGATATACATGGTACAAGTAATCTTTGAGCACAGGGCCGGAATGAGAATGGGAAAAATTCATCAGGACAGCATTCTCAGGTAGAGCATACCGAGCTTTAATTTTCTCTTTGATTCGCCCGCTCATGTCTCCGGGCATCCCGGATAGATCATTGGTAATCAAGACCGCAGTATTCTTGTCTTTATCCTGAATAACAAGGGCTTTAGACCATATCGGGTGAATAGTACCATCAGAAGGCCCAGTTCTGGAAGCAAAGCCGGCCATCCACATTGGGACTTTTGGGGTAATGTCTACTTTTACCACATTGGCTTTCCAATGCGCCGAAGCATTCTGGGCCGACAAATGAGAAGCGTAAAAAATGAGGCCAACTAACAGTACCAAAATAGAAAGGTACTTAAGGCCATTTATATTTTCTGTATTATTTCTCATGGTGCTATTAGGGGATATTCAACAGTTTTAATGCCTATACTTTCAGCAAGTCTGGTGGCTTCTGAAAGGATATTGTCTTCAATTGAAGCTGCCCATTGGGTGGTGAAAAGTGGAGACCTGTTTGCTTCGTATCCACCTTCTGAGAGCACTATTTTTGTGGGAATATACCCCATCACATCATTCGAATAGCCCATCACAATTATATCCGGGCCAAAAATCTTTTTAAGTTCCAGGGAATACCCAACAAGAAGCTCCCCTCCTAAAGCAAAAATTGCTTGATTGCCTATTTTCCATGCTTGAACCGGGTAAGGATAGGAGTCTTTGATTTTTTCACCTTTGTCCAGTCTAGATATCCAGATTTTCGCATATTCTTTTAAGTAATCCGGATAACCTGGAATTACCCCACTGATGATATCCTCCAGTTCCGATTTGGTGGGAACAGCCTTAGCAAAGGTCAGGTCAATTTCTGAATAGGCCGTTGATAGTGTTCCTTCCAAAACATTCATGTCTTCATTTAAAACGCGTTCTACAGCTGCTGCCAGCTCTTTACCATACTGCTGAGCCAATGGAACTGATCTTCTCGGCAAAGGATTTTGATCGGCTCCTGCTCCCTGGAAGAACAAGGCTGTAGTCCCGGGATAAAGCTTCTCCAGTTCAATCTGGGCAAAACCTGCATAATCTCCGGAAATCTGATAATCCGACAATACCGTTGGATGGCAGGCATAGCCAAAAAGAATTGCCTTTAGATTCCCCTTAGGGTCTTCTACTTTAATCACCGGCACCGCATAATCGTTGGGGCCTTTTAATTCAGTTTGGGCATTTATTTGGGCTTCTTTGTTATTTCTTCTGTTGACCTGAAATCGGGTCAATCCATTTTCAGAAGACAAGGTAACCGGTTCAAGCGAAGTTAAAGCCTGTCCTACCAGTTCCACAATTTCTCTCTCTACTCGATCAGCAAAATTTTGAATTTTATTGTGTTCTTTTTTACTCAGTTGGAATTGAAACCTTTGATGATCCGTCTCCGGTCCGGTATGTGTATGCGAACTGTTGAGAATTATTTGTTCTCTTGTGAGACCATATTTAGCTTTCAGTTGATCTCTAATTTTATCAGATAAAAATTTCCTAAAAGCCAACAAATCAGCGGTCACCACAACAGCAAGATTACCATTAGGATCTTCAATGGCAAGGGCTTTGGCATATACCGAATGTCTGACACCCTCTGAAGGTTTCTTTCTAGCAGCATAGCCACCCATCCAGATGGAACCTTCAGGAGTAATTTCAACTTTCTTTACGCCTGCTTTCCAGGTTCCGGAATATTTTTGTGAGTAAGAAGGGTAATTAAATAGCAATATTGCTATTCCAAAAAAAATGAAGCAAGAGGACTTTGGGGATAGATGTTTCATGACTTATTGATTACTAGTAACAATCGTATTTGATGGTCAATGAATATAAATTAAAAAAACAGCTATTTCAGTATTTATAAGCAGTTATAATTTTCTTATTTAAGTAAAAAAGTAGGAAAATGTCGTTCAGTTTAAATACTGCAATATAAATTGACAATTTTAGCGAATTTAAGAATTACCCCTAAACGTAGGCTTGGACTGACTGAGTCCTGAGTTCACTTGGCTAATCCTTTCCTGTTAAAATCCTAGAAATTAATTGATTTTCAAGTAATTTCATCATGAACCAAAAGGGCAATTACTTATCAAAATTTAAGAAAAAAATCCCTCTGTTTGGGTAAACAGAGGGATTAATTAATTATTCAACAACCTGCAAAGGAGCAACGTTGTTTTCAGCACCCACATAACCTTCATTTTGGTTAATGGTCCCTAAGGTATTTGCTGTGATTACATTATTATCAATAGGCCAAAGCACATGGAAAGGTGCAATAGCAGGAGTGTTTCCAATCACAATTGGCTTAATGGAATACATGATGTTTTTCTCCATAATTCTATCATACCACCAGTTGTTGTCTGCAAAAGACTCAAGGCTATAGCCTCCAATGTTCTGAGAAGCCATGATATAAGAAACCCGAACCAATTCTGAATGACGTGGAGTTTCCAAGAAAAGCTCACGGGCTCTTTCGTCAAAGATATATTCGATGGTCACATCAGAAGCATCAATTGGCAATGCATTGGCTCTTGTTCTCACTTCATTGATATCAGCAGCAGCAGCATCCAATTGGTTTTTCCAATAGTAAGCTTCTGCACGTAGCAAGTAAGTTTCAGCAAGTCTATAAATATACCAGTCACCGTTTCCTCCCATAGGCACAGCTGTAGGAGATTGTTGTGGCGCATAGGTTTTATAAAATATAAGTGGGAAATGCTTATAAACAGAATCCTGTGGAGCAGTCATGTACATGGGATTAATCGGCTTCCCAAAATCTACAGATTCAGGATTGGTATATACCAATTCATGCTTATCGACCCAGTTGACATCACTTCTTCTGAGGTCAGGAGTATTGGTATAATCAAAACCATTTTCTTCCCAAATTTCATAAAATCCGTAAGGAGTAGAGATCATATCGGGGTTGCCTCTTCCTAGTGAATCATATCTTGGACCACTATCAAAAGTACCTCTTAAACCTTGACTATCACGAATGGAAGAATGCCACCAAGAGGCATGGAAATGTCTCATGGTATACAAACCGGCGGTTTGTGCACCAGCAGGAGCTTCAAATCTATCCACCATTGCTAAAATGGTTTCTGTATTTGCGCCAATATTTTTGTTTTCAGGACGGTGAAGATCCCAGATCACATTTTTCTCAGCAATATCGGCTTCAGAACCAAATCTATCTTCAACCAAAGCATAATTACCATTGATTACAGCTGAAGAAGATGCTATGGCTTTATCAAATTCCAAATTGGCAAGATACACCTTTGTCAACAAATGGTTGCCGGCACCTTTTGTAATTGCGCCTGGAACCGCTGTCTCAGGTAGCCATTGCACAGCATATTCCAAATCCGCCTGAATTTTATCAAGTATGGCCCAACGGCTATGTGTCTGGTAATCTAACCTTACACCCCTTACTTCTTCTCCTACAAATGGAACATCACCGTATGAGTTGATCAACCAATAATACCAGAAGGCCCTGTGCCATAAACCTTCAGCCAAGATGGCATTTCTTGTGGATTCATCTTCCCATTCGATATCATCAATTCTACCAATCACAACATTGGCGTTCTTGATAAATTCAAAAGACTCAGAAAAAAGTGGAACGAAGGTATAATACCTGTCAAAGAAAGGTGTAGTTTGAAACCAATCCATTTGAAAGGTTGGCGTTCCGGCTTCAGAAGAAGACCACTCACCTACCATATAATGTCTACGACTACCAGTAACACCCTCTGTAAGGGCTTTTCTCATGGTCACCAACCCAGCTTCATACCCTGATGGATCAATAAAAACATTTTCGGGTGCAAAAAAGGATTTTGGTTTTTGTTCTAATAAGTCTTCTGAGCAGGAAAATGCTAGTAAACCTACCAGAAAAAGGAACAAATATTGTTTTATATATTTCATAATATTTAAATCTTTTTGGTACTAAACATTAAAGCGAAAGGTTGATACCTGCAGAAAACGATTTTGGCATCGGGGTATTTCCTGATTCAGGATCATATCCAGGCCAATTCGTAAACGTCGCTAAGTTTCTTGCAGATACAAACACTCTTATACCTTTTGTTTGCAACTTTTCTGCGATATAAGAAGGGAGGTTATAGGACAAAGAAACATCCTGAACCCTTAAAAAACCTGTAGGCTTAAACACTCTTAGTCCTCCTCCATAAGCTCCATGAACCTCAGAGGTACGCGCGTATTCAGTCTCTCCGTTTGTTGGAGTCCAGTAAGGAATGTTCATGATATTGATTCGATCATAGGTAGAAGACTCATGCGTTGCATAAGTAAATTCCCTTTGATGACCTAAATCAGCTCTTAAGAAAATGGTGGCTGTAAAATCCTTTAGGAAAGTAAAATCATTTCTTAAACCCAATCGATACCGAGGTCTGGTGTACCCAATAAATTGCTTGTCTACCAAAGCATCATAAACGCCATCTTCATTTACATCTTCTGATTTATAATCACCCGGTTGCATATTGTAAACGGCTGCTTCATCGGCCTCATCCAATTGCCAAACTCCTTGTACATTATAATCCCATACCACATCGATGGCCTGGCCAGGAGACCATTGATTGGTGTAATCAGGAACCTCTCTAGTGACAGTTTCACCACCGATAATTACCTCTTCAGTATCACCAAACAGTCTTACAATTTTGTTTCTGTTCAATGAGAAAACAAAGTTGGATTTCCATAATATATTAGGCCGGTTTACATTAACTGTATTGATGGTAATATCCAAACCTTTATTTCTCAATTCACCCAAGTTGGCAGTGATAGTAGAGAAACCGGTGATTTCAGGCAATTGCCTGTTCATCAACAAGTCAGTTGTTGTCATGTCATAGAATTCTGCAGAAATATCAATTCTATTTTCTAACAAGCCTAGATCCAAACCGATGTTATAAGACTCCGTTTTTTCCCATCGTAAGCCTTGGTTGGCCAAGGTATTGTTGTACAATCCAAGTTGAACGCTGGTACCATCATAGTACAAGTTGGTTCCAATTTGAGCCAAAGAAGAGTAGATTCCTATGTCTCTGTTACCGTTAACTCCCCAAGAACCTCTAAGCTTCAATAGGCTGATGGCGGTATTTTGAGGAAAGAATGGCTCTTCAGAAACTATCCATCCTAATGCAAGGGCTGGGAAAGTTGCCACATTGTTGTCTGCTCCAAAGGCAGAGTAACCGTCTCTTCTTACGGAGGTCGTTAACAAATACCGGTCTTTATAGGTGTAATTTAATCTTGCCATATAGG
>NZ_CAXBOC010000137.1:0-11267 GCF_963976465.1 uncultured Cyclobacterium sp.
GCTGGAGGGTATGTTCAGGCTGCTCCATTAAAGCAATGCTGTTTCCAAAGTCCAAGGTAACCCCTATCCATTCACTTGATATTTTTTTTACCAAATCAACCAATTCATCAGCGCGCCAATCTTTGTGATTTTCAATCGCCAATTTAATTTTATGCTTGCTTAAAATCGGCACTACTTTTTCAAGCATTCTAGTGGCTGCTATTTTGAAGGATACAAAATCTTCTTCTGTATGAAGAGCTTCATATCTTCGAGGTCCTAAACTTACGGTTCTCAATACCTTAACACCGGCTTCCTTTGCCGAGGTAAGTTGCTTCTCAAAACCCGATAAATCAATTTCCTTCCTGGGCATTCCAATGGATCCTTCAAGGTACATGCCAAGCTTTTCTCTTTGATCTCTTATGTTTTTTGAGAAATCAGTAGACCAACCTTTTACTCCAACCTGGATACCTCCGGCACCAATTTTATGGCAATGGTTTAGTAAATCACTTGCATTTTTAAAGCCCGGATAAAGGCTGCTTTGATAAGAAGAATGCCACCTTTTTGCATAAGAATGAACAACAATACCTAGTTTATCCTTTCCAAAAATATCCGGTATGACAGGGATGCTCATGGCCAATAAGCCTAAACTTGCCTTTTTAATAAAATTTCTGCGATCACCGGAATAGTTTGTGATTGTTTTATGTGAGGGATTTTCCGTCATGAATTTTAAGGTTTATTCAAAGGGTTTATTGGTGGTTCATATCGTAAAAGATCTTCTGGTTTCCATGGCAAGACCCTGCCTTGTGTAGAAAGTCTTATTTCTGCAACTGTACCACTCTTTACAGCCGGCGCTTTATTATTCCATTCATTTCTAATATAGGTGAGGATATCTGCTATTCTGCCATTGTCAAGACTAGCCATGGAAGGCATCACAGGTAAAATTTCAGGGCTTTGGTACTGGACTCCATTAACAGTTAAAGAGCCTTCTAATCCGTGAATTAAAATCATGGCAAGTCGCTTTTCATTTCCGGTGACCCACTCAGATTTGTTCAAGGGGGGACCCATTCTTTTTATTCCTTCACCATCTTCTCCATGACAACCGGCACAAGTACTTACATAGTATTGTCTACCTTTGGCAAAGGATGTTTTTTCACTTTTTGACGAGAGGAAGGTGCCTTTAAGGCTGTCCACTTCATTTAATTTGCCGGGCCAGTCGAACAAGTTATTTAACTGATGGATGTTTAAATCACTTTTTTCAAAAGCAGTAGTGGTTGAGAACCTTGGTGCTTTGGGAAGTTGAATGGGTGAAGCTTTTTGATGGGAAGCAGCCACGGACATGCCCCTAAAAATAGCCGAGGATTTCCAATCTTGGGACGGTGCGCTTCTATTTAAGACTTGTACTAACTCTTGCATTTCCGATGGGTCATACTTATTACTGATGGCTGTAGCCAACATTTCGATAAAAATAGCTCTTGAACTCGTTTTATTTTGCCATTTTTTTTGTCCTATTAATGCCTGCAAAAAAGCAAATTCACGATCATGCAAGCTACTGAGCGCCGCATCCCTAAAAATTGGCTCATCAATCTTTTGTTCCATTACAGCAAAGATGACCTTATAATTAAACTTAGGAGAAAAGCTGCCTGAACTTAAGATTAATTGAAGGTTTATTGCCGGATTATTATGCTTCACTATTTTAAGCATGGCATTTTGCAGGATCTCTTTAACACGTGAATTATCTGCAGAAACCTGTTCTGCAAGGCGAAGGGAATGGATGGTAACTTGAGGGGTTTCAAATTTTTCTCTTTCCAATAGGGAAATGATAATTTTACCATCTAACTTCCCCATTCCTTCTAAAGTCCATAGGGCGTGGATTTGTGCCAATGGATACCTGTTATCTAAGGCTAGTTTTTCTAACCCTTCTACTGTGCTATTGTCATTTTTTTCAACAAGAAGCCTTTGAGCCATATCCCTATGCCAGCCGTTTGGATGTTTGAGCTTTTGAATGAGTTCTTGACTTTTTAATTCAGATAGTTTAGGTACTGTTTTGTTTTTTTGGTTTTTTCCGCTTATTCGCCATATTCTGCCATAATGTGTAGGCAATTCAAGTTTTCTATTGATAGTTATTTCTTTTAAATAAGGAGAGATATAGGCTGCATGTTGGATTAGACCTCGATACATGTCGGTAATGTATAAGGCACCATCAGGGCCGGATGTTAAACTGACAGGCCTAAACCGCTCATCTTGTGAAGCAATCACGGAACTACCTTGATCGGGCGAGGTGGTTTGGATAAAAATCCCTTTATCCGTAAGGCTGTACCTTTTAATCAAATTTCCGGAAGGTTCACAGATAAATACATTTTTTGAATATTGTTGTGGAAGTCCATCCCCTCTAAAATAAAAGGGAGCACATGCTGAAGTGAATTCCTTTAGTCTGTTTCTTTTATCCAATGTACCGGGAATATATCCCCTGTTGATGGCTAAATTCTCCCTGATGGGATAAATTTCACGATCGACAGTTAAGCCTTGGTCGATTCCAGAGGTACTGCTATGGTTGTGGTTTCTGTTAAAATAATTGGGGGGGACAAGGTCAGTGTGCAAAGGAGACCAATTGTAATTGTAGTAAAGCCTTCCATAGTTATCTTGGCTAATACCCCACTGCCCTCGGAATTCAGTGCTGTCTTTGATCCATTTTTGATCTTTAAACTTATAGCGAAACCGAGATTTTGCGTTGTAATACCAATTGTCAATTCCTCTCAATAAACCGTTACCGGCATGTTCAGGTAAATTACTTCCTGCATAATCGGGATCTACCAATACCTTGGTATCAGCCACTAAATCACCATCCAGATCCTGCGTCCACCAAAGCGCCATATTTTCTGCAACCAAGGCACCATTGGTTACTATGGCAAGTGCTCTGGGTAGGATAAGGCTATCAAGATAAATGGTTTTTTTGTCCATTTCCCCATCGCCATTAATATCTTCCAAGATTGAAACCCTGCCATTCAGTGCCTGTTCATCATGACCGTCTATGTTATTCATAAAACCTCTCATCTCAACCACCCAGAGTCTTCCCTCTTCATCAAAACTTGTAAAAACAGGATCTTCAACCAAGGGTTCAGCAGCCACAAGTTGTATGGAGAGGTCTTCATTAAATTCAAATTTGCTAAGTGCTTCTTGGGCTGAAAGAGCAGGGGAGGGATCATTTTTCTCTTGGGTGTTACAGCCTGTAATCGTAAAAAATACTATCCACGCCATTTTCAGAATAGAGGGGCTTAAACAGTATGAGAAATATTTAAACAATTTCTTAACAATTGGGTTTATTGGCTATGAGTTTCGCTATTATTTGGTAAATATAAAATTTTAACTTTAAAAACAAATGGTATTGTATCTATTACAGTCAAAAATTTCATTTTAAATAATTTTCACAGAAGTTAGTGTGTTCAGTCTCTAGATGATTAAAGGCTCATGGCAACCGGTAAAAGGTAGCATTTTACCAATAGAAGAAATCAAATAATAATTTTTCTTGTGGTATAGGCTAAAGTTAACGAATCGATAAAAATGTGTTCAATCAATGAGAAAAATAAAGTTTTATTTAAATCACAATAAATTTTTATTTCCGTTTACCTTACCGTATTAATTTATCTGTTAAAATTAATTATAATCTATAAAAATTTTATTTACAAGGAATGTTCTTGGTAAAATAATTAAATATAAGTACAACCATATCCTATGGATAATTTATAGAGAAACTGATTTTATTTGGTTGATTAAATTAAATAATTAATATCCGAAGTTGTTAAGTTTAAATTTGGTATAAATATTAAAAACAAAATTTAGTATTGTTTTTAATAATATTTAGAAGGAAATAGTAATTTTTTTTAGTCATAAAGTTTAAATGGTATGATATTTGATTTGATTTGGTAATTTATTTGAGGCTTTAAATCAATTTTAAATAATTGCATCAATTTTTTTTTCCTTAAATTAAAAAATCATATTATTGCCTAAATCGATTGATTAATTATTTTTTTGAAAGTATTTTTTATAATAGATAATAATTAACAGATAAAGAGAACCCATTATGCCAGTACTACCAGTTGCCTCAGTAAGTCCTTTAGTATTTTTAGGAACCAGTCTGTATTCAAGGACCGGGTATTCGCATTATTTTTCTCGGAAAAATTCTTTATAAGTTAAACATTGGTTGCTTTTACCGGTTAAATCTATTGAGCTTCATTAAAAATAGTGCTCTTAATTTAAATCAATTAATTTATACTAAACCTAAAATTTACTTATGTTAAAAATTTACAAATTATGCAGTTTGGTACTGTTGTCTTTGTTTGTTAGCACGGGCTTTGCCTTGGCGCAAATAGAGGTTTCGGGTACCGTCACGGATGACCTTGGGGATCCACTTCCCGGTGCAGCCGTATTGGTAAAAGGTACATCGAATGGTACTGTAACAGACCTCGATGGTAATTACACAATTTCAGTTGCCAATCAAGAATCCACTTTGGTGTTTTCTTTTTTGGGGTTTAATAATGTGGAGGAGGCCGTAGGAAGTAGGACCACAATTAATGTTACATTGGAACAAGGATTAAGTGGATTGGACGAAGTGGTTGTAACAGGGTACGGCTCTCAGTCTCGGCGAGAGATTACCGGTGCTGTTACTTCAGTGGATTCTGAGGAATTACTTGCCATACCTGCTACAACATTTGCACAACAGTTACAGGGCAGAGCAGCAGGTGTTACCATTATCAATGACGCAACACCGGGAGGTGGAGCTACTGTACGAATTAGGGGTTTTGGAACGATTAATAACAATGATCCCCTCTATGTAATAGATGGTGTTCCCACCCAAAACCAGGGAAATTTAAATCCCAATGATATTGAATCGATTCAAATATTAAAGGATGCCTCAGCTGCTTCGATTTACGGTTCAAGGGCTGCCAATGGTGTGATTATTATCACTACTAAAAGGGGAAAGGTAGGGAAGCCAAGTGTTTCTTTTAATGCCTATTATGGTATGCAAACATCTGATAGAGGTCCTGATCCATTGAATGCAGAAGAGTTGGGAGAATACCTTTATTTAGCCAATATTTATGGAAACCCAGGAAGTACGCCCACACACGGCCAGTATACATGGGGTCCAAATGGAGAGGTAAGTATACCTGATTATGTATTCCCTAGTGGAGCCATGGAGGGAGATTCCGGAGTTGATCCTAGTTTATATGCATTGGAACCGGGAAATATTTATCCCATAACCAGAGCATCTGACACCGACTGGTGGGCTGAAACCACAAGATCTGCGCCTATTCAGAGCTATCAAGTGACAGCAAATGGAGGAACCGAGAATGGTAGATATGCATTGTCCTTAAATTATTTCAGTCAAGACGGTGTAGTAAATAATATAGGGTATGATCGATATTCTCTCAGAGCCAATACTGAATTCAAAACACTTAAAAATAGATTAACGATCGGAGAAAACCTTTCCGTTACAGTTGGTAACAGAAAAGGTGGCTTTGGTAATGGATCAAGAGGTAATAATGAAGAGCAAAATGCTGTTTTTAGTTCATCCCTGCAACACCCACTTTTGCCTGTATATGATATCATGGGCAATTTTGCAGGAAGTAGAGGAGCCAATCTAGGAAATAACTATAATCCAGTAGCCTTTCTAGAAAGGGCAAAAGACAATAGGAATTTAGAATTGAGGGTTTTTGGCAACATCTATGCGCAAGTTGACCTTACGGATAATATCTATGTTAGATCAAGTTTTGGTGTGGATGCAAACAATAGAAGGGCTCGTTACATTGGCAGACCTCAGCCTGAATATGTTGAGGGTAATTTTGTCAATAGCTCCACTGCAGAGAATGAATATTCTTATCAATGGGTATGGACCAATACTTTGAGTTATACCAAAACCTTTAATGAGGTACATGCTTTCGATGCTTATTTAGGTTTGGAGTCCATCAAAGAATTTGGTGAAATATTTGGTGCTTCCAGGCAAAGATTTGCTTTTGAAACCAATCCTATTATTTCCTACCTTGACTTAGGAGATCCCAATACTGCAACCAATTTTGGAAGAGTAGAGAGTGATTATAGATTGTATTCTCAGTTTGGTAAACTCAATTATTCCTATGATGGGAAATACCTCGTTCAGTTTATTTTAAGAAACGATGGTTCTTCGAGGTTTTTAGCTGCATCAAGAAATGCAACCTTCCCTGCTTTTAGTTTAGGATGGAGGTTATCAGATGAAGCAGCAGTAGCTGAGGCCTTACCCATAGTGTCTGACATGAAGTTGAGGTATGGTTGGGGTAAAACAGGTAACCAATTGATAGGTGATTACAATGCCTATACAACCTACAGATCCAATATTTTTAACGCAGGATATCCCATTGATGGTTCCACTACCACACCTGCTCTTGGTTTTGATGCACAGCGATTTGGAAATCCGAATGCGAGATGGGAGACTACCACTTCAAATAATATAGGCTTAGACATAGAATTGATGGACGGTAAGTATTTCTTCGAATTGGATCTTTGGAACAGGGTAACCTCTGATATGCTATTCCAAACACCAATTAATTACGGACATGGAGATGCTACTGCACCTTTCTTTAACGTAGGCCAAATGACCAACAAAGGTATTGACCTAAATTTAGGGCTTGACGACACCGCTATGGGAGGAGAATTAAGATATGGAATTTCCGCCAATTTCTCCATGTACAGAAACAATGTTGATAATTTGGCGGAGAATGAAGACAATGTATTGTTTGGTACTTCCACTAGAGTTCCCTCCGTTACAATCACTCAATCCGGATACCCGATTTCTTCTTTCTTTGGATACAATAACTTGGGTATATTCCAAACCCAGGAAGAGGTAGATGCCCATCCGGCTTACGGTAATTACAATGCTGTTGGTAAATTTAAGGTTCAGGATGTTAATGAGGATGGTGTGATTACCGATGCAGATAGGACCATCATTGGAAACCCTCACCCAGACTTTGTTTATGGCATCAATGTCAACCTAGGATATAGAAACTGGGATTTGGCCATCTTTGGAAATGGATCAGTTGGAAACGATATTTTTAATTATATCAATTACTGGACTGATTTCAACACTTTTCAGGGGAATAAATCAAAGACAGCTTTGTATGATGCATGGCAGCCTAGTAACCCTTCCGGAACGTTCCCAATAATGGACATCAATGATCAGGTAAGTAGTCGACCTTCCAGTTATTTTGTTGAAGACGGATCTTATTTTAGAATGAGGAATGTGCAGTTGACCTATAATTTGTCTGAAGCATTATTAAGTAATATAGGCATGAGCCGGGCTTCTATTTATTTTCAGGGACAGAACCTGTTTACCATTACGAAGTATACAGGGACGAATCCTGAGATTCAGACAGGAAGTAACAATACCGTCGGGTTTGATGGAGGTTATATGCCTATTTCCAGAAATTTGATTTTGGGAGTAAATGTTACGTTTTAATCAATCATAACATAAAGAAGCAAACAAATGAAACGAATATATTTAAAAATAGCTACAGCATTTGTACTAGGACTGTCCATTACTTCCTGCCAGGAAGAGTTTTTGGAAACGGTACCCCAAGGTCAATTCAGTACAGTAGATTTGGCTAATGCGCAAGGCGTAGAGGGGCTGCTGTTAGGAGCCTACGCAATGATAGATGGATATGGACTGGATGGACAATCCGGATGGAATGGCACCATTGACAATTGGGTGTATGGAGGTGTAGTATCAGATGACGCCTATAAAGGAACAGATGCAGGTGATCAGCCGGAACAGTCCTTCCTGGAAGCTTTTGATTTTCAACCTACTAATCTTCACTTAAGAAATAAATGGAGAGCGGTTTATAAAGGAGTAGCTCGTGCAAATGATGTTCTAAACACTTTGAAAAAAGCTGAAGATGTGTCTGAGGCGAGGAGTGCTCAAATTATTGCCGAAGCAAGGTTTTTAAGAGGGTTTTTCCATATGGAAGCTAGAAAAATGTGGAGAAGAGTTCCTTATATTGATGACACTACCTTCGATCTAATAGATTTAGAGAGTAGTAAAGTTCCCAATGATAAGGAGATTTGGCCGGATATTGAGGCTGACTTTGAAGCTGCAATGAATACCCTACCTGAATCACAGGCAGATGTGGGAAGACCTACAAAATGGGCAGCTCAAGCTTTTCTTGCCAAAGCAAAAATGTTTCAGGGATGGGACCAAAGCACCGGGGAAGCCAATACTAGCGTGTTGGCAGAAGCGAAAACCCTTTTAGATGATATTTTAAACAACGGCCCATTTTCATTGACCAATACTTTCCAAGAAAATTTTCTTGTTGGAACGAGAAACAATGAAGAGTCAATCTTTGAAATTCAATTTTCTATATCAAGTGCCACTACAGCTGCAGCCAATGAAGGAACTACTTTGAATTATCCGTATACAGACCCTTGGGGATGCTGTGGGTTTTATCAACCTTCTCAGAATTTGGTAAATGCTTATAAAACTTCTGAAGATGGACTTCCACTTTTGGATACCTTTAATGACAGTGATGTTCCCAATGATCAGGGTCTCGCATGGAATGATCCTTTTCAAGCGTATGAAGGGCCATTAGATCCGAGACTAGACCATACAGTAGGAAGAAGAGATGTGCTTTATAAAGGATATAAAATTCATGGCAGTGACTTTATTAGAGATCAGAACTATGCCGGACCTTATTCTCCTATCAAGCATGTGGCAGAACCGGAATTTTTCGGCATAGGATCTAACCCGCGCTTGTCAGCCAATAATTACAGAATTATGAGGTTAGATATGGTGATTTTATGGCTTGCTGAGGCTGAGGTTGAACTTGGTAACCTAGAAAGGGCCAGAGAGCTCGTTAATATGATCAGAACCAGAGCAGCTAATCCTGATGGTTTTGTACCCAAAGCCATTCAAGGGGATGAAAGGAATGATTTTACTATAGTGGAGGGAGAACCTGCCGCCAATTATGTGATATCTACCTATGATATGCCATGGACAGACCAAGATGTGGCAAGAAAAGCCGTGAGAATGGAATCAAGGTTGGAATTTGCTATGGAAGGGCATAGATTCTTTGATTTACAGCGATGGGGTATTGCTGCTGAAACCATGAATGAATACCTTAATGAAGAAAGTACCAAAAGGACTTACTTAAGTAATGCAAGCTTTACCAAAGGGGTTCATGAATACTTCCCTGTGCCTTTAGAGGCGATTGAAAGATCCTTTAAAGAGGGATCACCTACATTGGTTCAGGATCCAGCATTCGATTAAGGAATTATTTTCGATTGATTGTAAAAAGGGTGGGGTTTCCTCACCCTTTTTTATTTTTGTATTGTACCTCTAAAAAGCATCCTTTTTTGCTAAAAGATATGGAGCGTTTTAAGGTAGAGAATTAGATTGCAAAGCAATTATAGTCAATAGGTTCTTAACCTTCCACTTGCGTTTTTAAATTTTTTTCTCAAAAGTTTAATCCAGGTAATTTTTGGAAACTCAATGGGGTAAACCTCATTTGAAAAACAAACTATATATCTCCTTATTTAGTTTTGCCTATAATTTTTATTTGCATTGATCAACAGGTACTCCAAGACCAATTAATTGTCTTGAATTTTGTAAAAACGCTCTTCTAAAAATTCTTTATATTTATTAGGGATTTGTTGGTTTTTTTTTCATTATGATTTTCAATGTTTATGAGCGCACAAAAAAATCGGTGGACTAACCACTTTTTATTTCCTTCATTCGTTTTATGAATAATAAAAATTAAAGACTAGTGAATAGAATATTTAATTTTCCATCGATTTAATAGGTATATTTGACCTTTTAATTAAATAATAGCTGAATGCCAAAGTTGATTAGGATCACTACTGTTCCCATTTCTCTCAAATTATTATTAAAAAATCAAATGAGTTACATGTCAAATGCAGGATTTGACGTGCTTATGGTTAGTTCAGATGGGAAGGAATGGCATGGTGTTTCAAAAAATGAAAAAGGCATTAGGAAAGAAATCATTCCTTTTACCAGAAAAATCACTCCTTTACAAGATGTTTATTGTCTGTGGTTGTTATACCGTTTGTTTAAGCGTGAGAAACCAGATATTGTACATACTCATACACCAAAGGCCGGACTTTTGGGTATGATTGCCGCGTGGATGGCCCGAGTACCTGTGAAAATCCATACTTTAGCAGGGCTTCCTTTTATTGTGAAAAAAGGTAGAAAAGCGAAGTTTTTATCAGGAATTGAGAAAATTACTTTCAGGTTTGCAGACGAGGTTTGGCCCAATTCATATTCGTTAAAAAAATTTATATTGGATAAAAAATTAGTTCGGCCGGATAAAGTGAAAATTATTGGAGAGGGATCTTCTAATGGGGTAGACCTAAAGGTTTTTAACAGGAGTAATTTACAGGAAAACCATTTAGTGGCAGCTACCATGCGAATTTTACCTGGTGAGGATGACTTTTTGATGCTTACCGTTGGTCGATTAGTCAAAGATAAAGGGATTGCCGAATTAGTGGAAGCTTTCGTTCAATCTAAAATTGTAAATCGGTCAAAGTTGATTTTGCTGGGAGATTTTGAACAGAAATTGAATCCTCTTGAGTCCAAAACCATAAACCAGATTAAAGATCATCCCAGAATTGTGCATGTGCCTTGGACGGATCATGTTGCGCATTATTTGGCCATTTGTGATGTTCTTATTCATCCTTCCCATAGGGAAGGGTTCCCCAATGTTCTTTTAGAATCAGGAGCCATGTGTTGTCCCATAATCTGTTCGGGTATTCCGGGAAACACAGATTTAGTAAAACATAAAAAGACTGCCCTAGTGTTTCAAGTTGGACATATTTCTGCATTAAAGGAAGCCATGGAATTTGCCTTTGTTAAAAGAACAGATATGCAGGGGTATGCGGAAAATCTTCACCAAAGGGTAGTAGAAAAATTTGAAAGAAAATCCATTCAAAAAAGTATTTTTAATGCATATAATCGCTTGTTGAATAAGGAATAATGTACTTTAAATTTAATTTTCTCATTTTTTTTCAAACCGTTCATATTTACTTAATTTTGGAGGTGGCCATAAAAAGTTTTTACATGAAAAAACTGGTATTACCGGTTTTAATTTTTATTTCAATTACTTCCTGTATAAGTAATAAGAGAATAAATTATCTTCAAAATTTAGAAGGAAATGAACCAATTGAGTTGGATGAATTCATTCCCTTTGCAGATGTAGAGTATGAGTATGTTTTACAGCCATTTGATATTGTAGATATTGATTTTGCATCTTCTA
>NZ_CAXBOC010000138.1:0-11192 GCF_963976465.1 uncultured Cyclobacterium sp.
TAAAATTTAGTAATTGGTTTACAAAAGGAAAATCCCTAAAATTTATTTAGTATTTTGTAAGATTGTCTCCCTCAATAAGTTTAAAGAGGCAGTACTTGTTAGTTGAATATTAATAAGACGGTCTTTTGTTAGCTGTAACTTACGTGTACGGCAATTTTCCCCGTCATGGCATGCGATCCACACAAGTCCTACAGGCTTCTCTTCTGTTCCTCCTCCCGGGCCTGCGATCCCACTTGTAGCTAATCCGTATGTAGCTTTAAACTTAAGCCTAACTTGCTTGCTCATCTCTATCACAGTTTCTTCACTTACAGCACCATTAGTTATAAGTGTTTGTGGATTCACATCTAGCAACTCTTCTTTAAAGTCATTATGATAGGGAATGATGGATCCATTGTAATAATTACTAGATCCGGGGATACTGGTGATAACATGAGTCAAATATCCACCTGTACAACTTTCAGCGATTGCCAGGCTTTTTTTCCGTTGAACCAATTCATGGCCCAATGAAGAAGCTATGGTGTCGGTGTCATAGCCATAAATGTATTCAGCAATCAATGGCTCCAGTTGGATGACTTGTTCATTAACCTCAGCAGCCAAAGTTGCTAAAGATTCACCAAAAGCGGTTAATCTCAGCTTAACTTCACCCAGTGAAGGTAAATAGGCCAATCGTATATGTGAGGGTAATTGTTCTTCCCATGTAGAGATCTTGTCAGACAGCCAACTTTCTCCTATTCCAATTGTTTTTATCAGCTTGTGATAGATTACCGGTAATTTGAACTTCTCTTTGATTTTAGGAATTACGGTGTTCTCCATAAGGTATTTCATCTCATGAGGAACGCCCGGCATTGACATCCATGCGACACCATTCTCTTCAAACCACATTCCCGGAGCCGTACCAACGGCATTCGGAATATAGGTGCAATTGGAAGGCAAATTGGCCTGAATTTGGTTGGTGGGAGTTAGCACTTTTCCTCTGTTTTCAAAAAAGACCCGAAGATCCTCAAGAGCTTGAGGGAATAACTTTACTGAAGCATTAAAGAAGTCTGCCAAGACATGCTTGGTCAAATCATCTTTGGTAGGTCCCAAGCCTCCTGTCATCAATACAATATCCACTTCTTTTGAAGCGGCTTCAAATGCCTGGGTCATGGCTTCGGGATCATCTCCGATGGTGGTCTTCCTTTTCACCCTTACCCCAATTTTATCCATTTCTTCACTTAACCATTTACTATTGGTATCCAATATTTGGCCATAGAGCAATTCATCGCCTATAGATATGATTTCTGCTGTAACAGGTTTATGCATGTGACACGGTTTTAACCTTAATTGGTTTCAAAATTAACTGTTTCCTTTGAGCAATGATTAATTTTGAAAGAAATCTTTATTGAAAAATTACTTTATGGAACAGCTTTTCTTTTATAGGTCACAAACGAAAAATTGAACGGGTTGTTTTCATCTTTTTGATAGTTGCTTTTATCGCTAATTGCCCAGTTTTCTTTTTTAAAATCCGGAAAATAGGTGTCTGCTTCAGGAACAGCATCTATCTCAGTTATGATCATTTCATGACAATAGGGTAAGGCAAGTTTGTAAATCTCTGCTCCTCCCAAGATAAAAATTTTTTCTAACTCTTTTTCTTTTCCTATAGCAATTGCCTCTTCCAAACTGTGTACCACTCTATGACCTTCGGGAACCGAATAATTTCGGTTACTAGTGATCACTATATGGGTTCTGCCGGGGAGGGGTTTTTGCAATGTTTCAAAGGTTTTTCTGCCCATGATAACATGGTGACCTGCTGTGGTTTTTTTGAAGTGCTTAAGGTCTGCAGGTAGGCGCCAAGGCAAGTCTCCTTTTATGCCGATTGCATTGTTTTTGGCCTTTGCAACTATAATAGAAACGATCAATGGATAGGGAGATATTTATGCATAATTAATTGGCCTTCATTGGATTTGGATAGTCAGCCAACTCAAATGATTTCGGTTGGTTGGTATCAATTTTTATAATTTTCATTTCAGTAGAAATACCTTCATCATTGTCCATGAAATACATTTCCATGATGTTACCATCAGGGAAATTGGTGAAATAAGAGCTGTTTTGTTCTTTCATTTTTTTTGTGATTAGAGGGCTGTTTTTGCTCCAAAACCCTTCTAATCCTTCTACAGGATTCTTGCTGATCCAATAAGTACCTTCTCCATCCTCAGAAACCATTTGGTATTCTTCACAGGTATATCCTAAAATATTTTTTGTGTTTCCTGTTTTTTCAAAGGAAGTATTGCTTAAAGAATTCCCATTATTGTCAACTTGATAGTTGTCCATCATACCACCATAGTCCATTCCAAAGGCCATACTTGATTTTTCCTTTTCATTTTCTACCAAAATGACAGTGGCATTGTTCTTATGATCCATAATAATCACCGATTTTTCGGACTTATTTTTACCTTCGGGATCTATGAATTCCATTCCAAAATAATCAGCATTGTCTGTTAAAAAGGAATTAAAATTCATCGGATCTTCTTCTTTCCCTTTTTTATTGGTGCTTTTTATTTCTATTACGGCCAATCCTGTAAAGTTATATTCACTTTCCGTATCAACATTCATATTGATTGATCCCATCACTTTACTGAAATCGTAGGAAGGTTCACTTGAAGCCCCCTCTTGATCAGAATTTTCCCCATTAGGGCTCCCTATATTGTCTCCGTAGAGATTCCTAAATGTTTTTTCAAGTTGCCTTTGCGTGGCCTTTTCAACTTCCTTTTCTACGGTCTTTTCTACAGCCCTTGAAACCCCTTGTGAGGCAGCTCTCTTTATTTTTCGCAGAAGTTGTGAATGGGCATCAAAACTAAAGACGGACAAGGCTAATAATAAAAAAAACAATGATTTAAAATTCATAGCATATTTTATTTTTACACAATTTAAAGTTATGAAATATTCATAAAAAGTCCTAAAGTCTGAATTAGTGTAGGTGATTGGTTAGATTTCAAGTATATATTCTATGATTCCGGCATTTTTGCCTTTAGGTCTCGTGACAAGTAAAGGTACCGTATTATTGACTTGTATGAGTCGTTCTGCGAGGCTACCTATAAACAAGGCAGTAGCAGCTGTTCTGCCCTTGGCGCCTATGATAATGAGGCTGGCATCTATTTCTTTTGCCTTATTGATAATGTCAACCACAGGGTCATCGTCTTCATCTTTCGTATAGAGCGGTTTAATTTTGTGCCCTTTTGCGTCAATTTTCCGAATGAATTTTTTGTAATTAACCTCAGCATTCATGAGCATGATCTCACTAAACTCTTCATAGGTTTTGCCCGTAAAATGATACCCGGAAGGAACTGAATAAACATTTTGACAAATAATTTCTGATTTACCTTTATTTTTTTCTGTAATTTCAATGGCCTCCTCTAAAGCATCTTTGGAATAATCTGAGAAATCACTTGGTACAAGAATTCTTTTTACTTTTGGACTACTGTTCTCAGGCACAATTAAAAGAGAGCAGGAAGCCCTTCTTGCCAATCGCTGTGTGATTACTCCAGAACCACTGATACTCGTTTTTTTACCCACAAGTATTAAATCTGCCGATTTTTCACTGGCTAGTTTAAGTATCTTCTTGGAAAGCTGCCCCTCTCTTACAACAAAGCTGGTATTTATTTTCAAATCAGGATCCAAATTCTCTTTGACCACTTGTTTCATCTGGGTCTTCCTTTCCTCTACTATGTTATTAATCAGGTTGGGGAATTCAGACAAGACATCCTTTGGGATACTTAAATTTCGAATAATATTGGTGAAATAAATCTTTTTGGACTGGTTGCTTTTTGCTATAAATGCGGCAAATTGTACCAATGTTTTGTCCATTTCAGATTGGTCAAGACAAACAATGATTTTTTTGATTTGATACATTATTTTAATGATTAATTGTTCTGTCAGGTGAATGTTTTGCGACAATGTCCCAAGCCAAACTCAATTGCCTAAGGTTTTTAAATTAATAAAATAATTTCTTAATTCAATTTTTTATAGCCGGTTTTTAAAAGATTAAATAAGGGCTTAAGCTTTACCTCTTTGAGCCGGCAATGCGCAAATACTGGAGGCGGAGGTTTGAGGTTTCCTCATATAGATTGTATATTTGCATTGTGGTTCGGATCAGCGACATGTTCAAACTTCACAATTGATTAATATACCGAGTGAAGCGCATTTTCAAAACCAGGCCTCATCTTTCTTAGGAAAGACCTCGCATCATTTATGATGAAGGATAACAGTGGAAGGTTGCGAGAAAGGCGCAGCTCAAATCTTGTTTAACTGGAGGTTTGTAACACTCCATGGTTCGGACCATATTAAAAGGGGGACTGCTTGTCAGTCCCCCCTTTTTTTTAATAAAGTACTCTAAATCTGATGGTGCCTTGAATGGCCTTCAATTCGTCTATTACCTTGCTACTATACGCTTTGTCTATATCCGTGATGACATAGCCAATTTTCTCATTTGTTTTAAGATATTGACCCACAATGTTTATGTCAAAATCAGCCAATGTATTGTTAATTTTGGCCATGATGCCGGGCTCATTTAGATGAATATGAATTAGTCTATGCGCGTCGTGCAAGAAAGGTAACTGAATATTTGGGAAGTTTACACTATTATAAGTGTTTCCGGTATTGATATATTCAATGATTTTGCCCGGAACAAATCGAGCAATGTTTTGCTGAGCTTCCAACGTACTGCCTCCAATATGGGGAGTTAAAATAGTATTCGGTAATCCTTTTAAAGCAGACTCAAAGGGTTCAGTATTGTTCTTGGGTTCTTTAGGAAATACATCTATTCCTGCACCGGACAAGTGGCCGGAATTTAATGCATCACGAAGTGCAGGTACATCCACCACATGCCCTCGACTAAGGTTGATTAGATAGGCTCCTTTTTTCATTTTCGCGATTTTTTCCTCGTCTAGCAGGAGCTCATTGTCCTTCCTACCGTCCACATGTAAGGAAATCACATCACATGTTTCAAGAAGTTCATCTAAAGAATCTACTTTCGTAGCATTTCCTAACGCAAGTCTTTCCACCAAGTCATAGTAATACACATTCAATCCCATGTTCTCTGCTAAGACTGATAATTGGGAACCAATATTACCATAACCAATGATTCCCAGCTTCTTGCCCCGAATTTCAAAACTTCCATTGGCGCTTTTATTCCACTTGCCTTCATGCATGCTGGTGGTTTTGTCAATCATACCGCGCATCAAAAAGATGATCTCTGCAATGGCAAGCTCCACAACAGATCTGGTGTTGCTAAATGGCGCATTGAATACCGCAATGCCTTTTTCCTGACAGGTTTCTAAGTCGATTTGATTGGTGCCAATACAAAAAGCACCTATGGAAACTAATCGCTCTGCATTTTCTAAAACCTTTTTGGTGACTTGGGTTTTGGAACGAATACCAAGTACGGATACTTTTTTGATTTTTTCTGCAAGTTCCTCTTCTGAAAGAGCAGAACTGATGACTTCTACATTGTAGCCCTCTGCTTTCATTAATTCAATCCCTATAGGGTGAACATTTTCCAACAAAAGTACATTGATTCGGCTTTTTGGATAAGAAAACTTTTTGTTCATTTTATTTACATAAAGAATCTCATCTAAGCTAGGAGCGATATGATCAGCCTTGGAAGATACAGATGGTCTGTGAATATTCTCCGTAAAAGCATAAAACTTATTGGCAACACCTGAAGCTTTTATTTCATAGTCAGTATATCCATCTCCGATGACATATATGTCACCACTGAGGTTCAATTTTTTGATTGTTTCAGGTTTACCATTGTTTTTGGACAATGGGTTGTTTTCATTAAAACCGATGATTTTACCGGATTCATCATACACAAATTCATTGGCAAAAACATTTTCCGGTTTGATGCCGTAACTTGTCACGATTGGAGCAACAAAATCCTTAAAACCATTGGAAATGATGTAGATGTCAGCTCGGTTTTCAAGCAAAAACTCTTTATTTCTTTGGAATGAATCTGAAACTTTTTTCTTTAATTCAGAAATCAATTCAGAGATTTGATCTTTGTTGGCATTCAAAATCTCTACCCGCTTGACAAGGCTCTCCCTAAACGTGAGTTTACCTTCCATTCCCTGATCGGTAATGTCCTTTATTGATTGTAGCTTTTCAGCCTTAGCAGGATCATCCCTAAGACTGATTTCACCTAAAATATCCAAAGCTTCTACCTTTGTAAAAGTGCTGTCAAAATCAATAATAAACTTTTTGGTGGCGGTCATTTCTAAGCAATTTTTTATGAGTTGCAAAATTAATAGATTATCGGGGAAATTTTAATTATTAGGATAAAATTACTTGGGAACATTTCAGGGATTTTCCAACTTTCTAGCCCCTTCTTAGTTTTAAAAGCAAATGAATTTAGAATTATGAAACCTTTTCTTTCTCAAATGGATTTAAGAAGGAAAAGAAATTAACTTTGAGTAATTCGACTTTTAGCAAGGACAATTACAATAAAAATTTTCCGAATGCCTTTAGCAATAGATAACATAAGAGTAGGCCGAGTTTATAAGCTTGTAAATTTTGGAGAAATCAGATTTTTGGAAGTAATGGAGAGGACCGGCAGGGAGAATTTCATGATGAAAGATTTGGATACTTTGGAACTTTATGAACTCGAAGAATTATTACGTTGGGGGAGAGGTAAAGATTATGACTTGGACGAAGTACGTTAATTGATTTATAAATGAATGAAGATAATAGTTTAATAGGCGCTATCGCCAAAGCAAAATGTCCCAAATGCAGGAAAGGTAATATTTTTCCTGTTGCGCTATTTAGTTTTCGGAAATTATCAGAAGTAAACCATAACTGTCCCAACTGTGGCGCAGAACTCGTTCCCGAACCGGATTTTTATTATGGGGCCATGTATATAAGCTACGCATTATCTGTTGCTTTATTTGTGAATGTTATGATTGTTCTTAATTATGTTTTTGACGATCCTGACCTTATGGTATACATTCTTTCAGTCTTGTTTTTCAATGTGCTGTTATTGCCTATTATGCTTAGGTATTCTAAGGTGCTTTACCTTTATTGGTTGGGAGGGATATCTTATCAAGAAAATAAAAACAATACTGTACATTAAATCTGATTATTCATTATTAAACTTTGAATTGTAAAATTGTATACCATAAGTTAGTTTTACTTACAAAAATTAAGTCAACTATAGTATTATTATATAGGTCTTACTAAAAATTTATTATGCACCGAATACTGAAAAATATTGTAATACCTGTGAGTCAAGAGATTTTCATTAAGGACCCAATAAGTTCAGCCCTTGGAAAGCGAATTCTTAGTGAAAGCCTTGTTTTAATAGAGTTAAGGGGGATTGAAGCATTTAATTTTAAACTGCTTTCCATTCATGTGGAATGTACAGAAGCTGCGATTTACAGGTATTTTGAAAACAAAAATAAATTGTTGCTTTATTACATCAATTGGTATTGGGGGTGGCTGGAACATAATCTTGTGTATAGCATTTCCAACTTAGAAAGCCCTGCCGAAAAAATTAAAATGGCGATAACCCTTCTCGTGGAGGGTCCCATTTATAAAGAGAATTTTTACCTAAACATTAGTTCACTGAAGAAAGTTGTATTGGAAGAATCGAATAAATCTTTTATGAGTAAAGAGGTGAAGTGCAAAGCGAAAAGTAAATTGCTACATCAGTTTTATGATTTTAGTGAGCGCCTTAAAGATTTGATTTTACTTAATAATCCCGATTATCCTTTTCCAAAAGTATTGGTTTCAACGCTCATTTGGTCAACCATTCTGAATGGATTTAGCCAATTGTATGGTGCAGATTTAATTGAAGAGAATTTTAATGAACAGAATAAAGTGGACTTTTATTACAATATGGTTTTTAATTCGCTTAAAAGATGAATGAACAAATAATTAATACTCCTCTAAAACGTTTTTTTAGTTTATTGAAGAGTGAAAAGAAAGAGATTTATGCGATCTACTTTTATGCTGTACTCAATGGTTTGGTCTCCTTGTCCTTACCTTTGGGGATTCAGGCAATTCTAAATTTTATTTTGGGAGGAAGGCTTACCACTTCCTGGGTTATTTTAGTAATTGTGGTGGCTCTAGGGGTGGTCTTTGGTGGCTTTTTACAGGTCAGTCAGCTTTACTTATCAGAAAAATTACAACAGAGGGTGTTTAGTAAGTCAGCTATAGAATTTGCCTACAGGTTACCAAGGTTAAAGATGGAAGCCTTAAGAGGCAATTATGCCCCTGAGTTGGTCAATAGGTTTTTTGATACCATTAATTTGCAAAAAGGACTTTCAAAATTACTTATAGACTTTAGCACGGCTTCTCTTCAGGTCTTTTTTGGTTTGGTATTACTGGCCATCTACCACCCATTTTTCATCATTTTCTCTCTGGTCTTGGTTCTTACCATCTATTTGATTTTTAAATTCACCAGTCCAAAAGGAATGAAAACAAGTTTGAAGGAATCCTCCGCAAAGTATGCATTGGCCTATTGGTTAGAGGAGATAGCAAGAACTTTAGAAACATTCAAACTATCAGGATTTTCCTCCCTGCCCTTTAAAAAAGTGGATGAACTTGTAAAGGAGTACGTAAATTTCCGTAATTCCCATTTCGCAGTATTGATTTTCCAGTTTAAGGCCTTGATTGCTTTTAAGGTTCTTATTGTAGTTATATTATTGGTCGCAGGAAGTTTATTACTGTTGAATAATGAGATCAGTATTGGGCAATTTGTGGCGGCAGAAATCATCATTGTACTTATTATTAATTCAGTAGAGAAAATAATCCTTAGTCTGGAAACAGTGTATGATACCCTCACTGCTACTGAAAAACTTGGACTTATCATGGATATGGACTTGGAGCGGACTACGGGCAAGGCCAACGTATTCAATGAAGATTTGTCAGGTTTAGCTTATGGATTTAGGAATCTAAGCCTTCAGTCAAATGATAATAAATACGCCATACTTAACAATATCAATTTGGAGATTAAAGAAGGGGAGAAGATAGTGCTCACCGGTTCTAGTGGAGCAGGGAAAAGTACCTTATTACAAGTAATGGCAGGATTGGTTGAGGATTATCAAGGTAATGTAATTGTCAATAAATTGCCTATGGATACCTTATCCTTGGAGAAACTAAGGTCAATGATAGGTGATAGCTTGTCGAGGCAGTCCATATTTCATGGTACCATAAGGGAAAACATTACGGTAGGAAAAGAAGGGGTGGACGAAACGAAACTGAGAGAAGTGCTAGAGATTGTAGGGCTTAATGATTTTGTTTTCCGGCTAAAAGATGACTTGGAAACTGTTCTTTTGCCGGAAGGTAAAAGCCTTAACAATTCAGTTATTAGTAAAATAATTTTAGCCCGAAGTTTATGTTTTAAACCCAAATTGCTATTACTAGAAGAAGAGCTCAATTATTTGAGCAAAGAAGAATCTGACAGCGTCTTTGATTTTATTTTTTCAGGCCCTTGGACGCTGGTATTGGTCTCAACTAGGGATGTGCTCTTGAAAAAAGCAGACAGGGTTCTAGTAATGGAAGCCGGAGAAATTGCATACTCTGGGGATTATTCCGGATACAAATTTTACAAAAACAACTTGAATAACCGTTAATCTTATGTTAAATATTTCTAGAAATTCGATCAAAGAATTAATTGATCTCAATTCCTTTGAAAGTTATAGGTTGACCATATCAAGTAACCAAAGCAGGAGAAGGATAAGGATTTTATTGTATTTGTTGATGACCGGCTTTGTTTGTCTATTCTTACCCTGGACTCAAAATTTTCGGTCGAAAGGTACTGTTACTGCACTAAAACCTGAACATAGACCTCAGACCATCCATTCTGTGATTCCAGGTAGAATAGAAAAGTGGTATGTTCAAGAAGGAGAATTTGTAGAAAAAGGGGATACCATACTTTATATCTCTGAAGTGAAGGAACAATACATGGATCCTGATTTATTGAACAGGACACAGTTACAGGTAGAAGCCAAGGAATTGTCTGTGAAGTCATATGAGGAAAAAATCAAAGCCCAACAACAACAGCTTTCGGCTTTGGAGCAGAACAACAAACTGAGAAAAGAACAAGGGCAAAACAAACTTAGGCAAGCCCAATTAAAGGTGCTTTCTGATAGTATCATGCTGGAGGCTGAAAAGGTTAATTTTACGGTGGCAGAAAAACAGTACCTTAGGATGGAAAAGCTATATGAGGAAGGCTTGAAATCACTTACTGACCTGGAAACAAGAAAAATAAAACTACAAGAAGCCAACGCAAAAACCTTAAGTGCAGAAAACAAATTGTTGGGTAGTCGAAATGAATTGATTACAGCACAAATTGAATTGAATGCCATTGACAATGATTTTAGAGATAAACTGGCGAAAGTAAATTCGGAAAGATTTTCAGCGCTTTCAGGGCAATACGATGCGGAGGCCGGAGTCAATAAGTTGAAAAACACCCTGACCAATTATACAGTTAGGTCCGGAATGTATTATGTGCTGGCTCCTCAATCCGGATATATAACCAAAGCCATCCAAGTAGGTATTGGAGAGACCATTAAGGAAGGTGCTGAGATTATAAGTATCATGCCTGAAAATTATTCCTTGGCAGTAGAGATATATGTTGACCCCATAGATCTTCCTTTGGTAAAATTAGGAAGTAAAGTACGGTTTATTTTTGATGGCTGGCCGGCTATTGTTTTCTCAGGATGGCCTGAGTTATCCAATGGAACCTTTGGAGGGGCCGTCATCGCAGTAGATAATTTCACCAGTGCCAATAATAAATATAGGGTTTTGGTGGTTCCAGACCCGGATGAAGAACCTTGGCCTCAGGCTTTGAGGATTGGAGCAGGAGCTGATGGAATAGCATTACTAAACGATGTTCCTGTCTGGTATGAGATTTGGCGTCAAATGAATGGTTTTCCACCAGACTATTATACCCTTCAGGAGTCAAAGGAATTGAAAAAACAGACAAAATGAAATATAGCTTAAGTTTACTTGGACTGTTGATGGTTTTGTCCTTTCCTTTAAGCGCACAAGACGATAAGCTTTCTTATGATCAATTCATGGAATGGGTAAAGCAATATCATCCCGTTGCAAAACAAGCTGATTTGTTGTTAGACCTTGGAAAACAAGAAGTGAGAAAAGCGCGTGGAGGATTTGACCCCTATTTATATGGAAGTATTGACGAGAAACAGTACAAAGAA
>NZ_CAXBOC010000139.1:0-11165 GCF_963976465.1 uncultured Cyclobacterium sp.
AGTGACATTAGGTTTGCCGGAAGTGAAAGGTATACTCACTTTATGAAGTATTGGATAAAACAGATGGAAGCAAACCTGAATTTCAAATCCTAGCTTTACAAAACCACAATTTAAGATTTCAAACCGCTTTTCATCATTTATCAGTTTCCTTTCTTATTTTTGAATTTAACCTCAGCAAAATGGGAAAACCCAACATGAAAAGAGACCTACAAGACAGGTTTTTAAATGCAATCGAAAAAGCGGGTAATAAGTTGCCGGACCCTGCTGTTTTATTTCTTGTGTTAATGTTAGTAACATGGATACTTTCAGCACTCTTGGCTCCTATAGATTTTGGGGAGTTTGATCCAAGAACAGGGGAGAAATTGTTTATTCAAAACCTACTCACTGGGGAGAAATTGGCAGATTTTCTTTCTCGAATGATTGTTGTGTTTATCAATTTTCCTCCTTTGGGTGTGGTATTATTGGCTATGCTTGGAGTAGGTGTAGCAGAGTATTCAGGTTTTATCAATGCGGGGTTAAAATACCTCTTGAGTTTTACTCCAAGAAGTCTGCTTACCCCTATTTTAATTTTAGTGGCCATTGTAAGCCACACTGCTGCAGATGCAGGATATGTTTTAGTAATCCCTTTGGGAGGAATAATATTTTATGCGGCAGGCCGGCATCCGCTAGCCGGAATTGCCGCAACCTTCGCAGGTGTTTCAGGAGGGTTTAGTGCCAATTTTATCCCATCGGCCATTGACCCGCTACTCCAAAGTTTCACTCAATCAGCAGCTCAAATCTTAGACCCATCCATAAGCCTTAACCCATTAAACAATATCCTCTTTACTGGAATATCAAGTATAGTAGTGGTAGGTGTCGGCTGGTATTTAACAGATAGAATCATAGAGCCTCGCCTAATCCGAACCAACCCGGTAGATAAAGATTTATCCGACATACCCAAAATGGAGGAATTGCAACCTAAAGAAAAAACTGCCTTTAAAGTCGCTAGCTTGGTCATGGTCCTAGGTCTTATCGGTCTGTTCTTCTGGGCATACCCTATAGACTCCAGCTTAAGAAGTGAGTCCGGAGAAATCACCTCTTTTGCTGCACCATTAATGCGTTCGATAGTGCCTTTGATTTTCCTTATATTTTGGATACCTGGAATTATTTTCGGCTTTCTTTCAAAATCTTATAAATCCTCTGCAGATGTAATAGCGTCCATGAGCAAATCTATGGGGAGCATGGCCCATTATATCGTCATGGCCTTCTTTTGTGCCTTGTTTATTGATGCCTTTTCACAATCAAATATCGGAGCCATGACGGCATTGAAAGGAGCAGCATTCCTGAAAAGCCTACAATTGCCTTCCCAGGTAACGGTGGTGGGTATAATTTTTCTCAGTGCTTTTGTCAACCTTTTGGTGGGCTCGGCGTCAGCCAAGTGGGCATTGATAAGCCCAGTATTTGTTCCCATGCTAATGGAATTGGGAATTTCTCCTGACCTTACCCAAGCCGCTTATAGGATTGGCGATTCTGTCTCAAACATTATCACGCCCTTACTTCCCTATTTCCCATTGGTAGTGATTTTCTGTCAGAAATATGTGAAAAAGACGGGGATCGGTACGTTGGTTTCTATCATGGTACCTTATTCCGTATACTTACTTATTATCTGGACCATATTTTTGTTGATTTACTGGACTTTAGGCATTCCATTAGGCCTGCAATCATCCTATGAATATCCGGCAATATGACAATTATGACGGGATTGAAATACTATTTCCATTTATTAAGTGTACCATTGATATTGCTGTGTTTATTTGCCCAACCTGCTGCCGGACAACAGTCGTTAAAAGAATATTTGGCTAACTTAGACCCCTCTATTTCATTGTCTTACATTATCCAGGACAAACATGGGAACATTCTTTCTAAGGCTGACCCGGATAAAAAGATCCCTTCTGCAAGTATCATTAAAGTACCATTGCTTATCTACTTTATGCAAAAGTTGTCAGATGGTACTTTCTCTCTGCAAGATCGCTATCACCTCAAAGATAAGGACAAGGTGGGCGGGGCCGGTGAATTGCAATTTAAACCTTCCGGTTTAAGTGTTACTTATGAATACCTGGTCAAAGAAATGATCAGGGTTGAAGGAAAATGGTTTCAAGACTACGCAATTGAATAGGTTCATGATGGATTTTGAGGCCATAGAAAAGGGTAAGCAAAATTACTTAAGCCCGGAAGAAATAAACAGGCTACTACTTGATCTTTACAATGGGGACTTGCTTTCTAAAAAGCTAAGCTTAAAAGTTATAGAATACCTAAAAAACTGTGAGGACACCGCAGGTTTACCTCATCTAATACCGGAAGAGGTAGCCATCGCCCATAAAACAGGGACTTTGGATTATGTCCGCGGAGATGCGGGGATCATTTTTGGTAAAAAGCCCATTTTCATTACGGTATTGGTAGAAAACTTCTCAGAAATACCTGAAGCAGACAAAATCATTTCAACAATTGGCAAGCTTGCTTTTCTGAAATTCTCCAGGTAACAAATACCAAAGAGGCATAATTTTTGGGATTAATGGTTAAAAAAACTAACCTAAATTACAAAGTCATGAAAAATGAAGCCTTAATCAAAACTTTAAATGATTGTGCCATAGCCTGTAATTTTTGTGCAGATGCTTGCTTGGATGAAGAAAATGTGGGGCAGATGCTTGCTTGCATTAGAACCGATCGAGTGTGTGCAGAAGTTTGTGCGAGTACAGCCAAAATACTTTCCATGTCTTATGGACCGATAGACGACCTCTTGCGATTCTGTGTCAGTGTGTGTAAGAGATGTGCAGAAGAGTGTAGTCAACATGAACACGAACACTGCAAGAATTGCGCAATTGCCTGCAACAATTGTAAAGAGGCCTGTGAGAAAATCCTGGAAGGTTAAACACCATAGAGGAGCCTACAATTAGCACTTACGCAAAAAATGTTGCCCAAGCTTTAATATTCAGTTATGGCTACCTATTCAAAACCCTTAAACTGGAAGTTCATTTCCTATATTCCGGCATAAATGATGATAATGATCCCTATGATAAAGCAGGCAAACATACTCTGAAGCATGGTTTGAGTGCCTGGCTCCTTTAAATTCTTTCCAAACGAATACTCCCCAAAATGCTGCCACCATGGTAGCCCCCTGACCCAGCCCATAGGAAATGGCTGGCCCTGCCTGTTCTGATGCGATGATGCTAAAGGCCATTCCCACACACCAAATTGCCCCGCCTAAAATACCAACCAAATGGACTTTTAAATTCCCTGAGAAATAATCCCCTTAGCCAACAGGAGTTCCATCAACAGGCTTCTTCATAAGAATGGTATTGAAAACAAAATTACTCAATAGGATGCCTAGGGAAAACACAAATACAGCGCTATAAGGTGTGAACTTACCTGGCTCCGGAATTTGAAAGTTTAAGGACATGGACTGCTGGACTAAAAAATAGAAAAAAGACATTAAAAGACCTCCGAGCAGGGCCAGTTTAAGCCCTTTGGATACATTTTTGGCTTTGTCCTTACTGTTTTTCTTATAAGCCGTAGCATCCAATATTATGGCCACGGTTACCAAGGCGACGCCAAAAACAATAGAATAGGATCACCTTTTTGCTCTGAAATGTAGTTTATTAAAACACCCAAAACCAAGGCCAAGCCAATGCCTACAGGAAAAGCTACGGCCATGCCGGAAAGAGATATTGCTGCTACTATTAAGATATTGGCTAGGTTAAAAACAGCTCCTCCAGCCAAAGCCCTCCAATAACTCGAAGGGGCTGCCTGGCCCAAATCATCCAAAAATGATCGACCTCCCTCGCCAATACTTCCTAAGGTTAATCCAAAAATAAGGGATAACAGGACGATACCGAGTACATAATCCCAGTAAAACAACTCAAATCGCCAGTTACCCTCCGCCAATTTTTGTGTATTGGCCCATGAGCCCCAACATAGCATGGTGATAAAGCAAAAAAAGACGGCCAAAGGGTAATCGTTGATTATAAACATTGGGTTTAGGGTTATGTTAATTTCAATTTAGTTGGCCAACACGGGTGAAAATTATTTTAACCGGTGTTGAGATGCTGTATTTTATATAAAAATCAAGGGGTAACCAATACATAATTCTCCATTCTATCAAAGAAATCCCCCATAATGGCTTCTTTGTTAAAATTCTCCCATATCATCACTTTTCTAGGATTGTCCGGTCTTTCTTGCCATTCACCATCTACCAAAAGCGGTGCAGGAATTTCCTTTTTCTCTGCCCAAGAAGGGTTCTTCACTATAGCCACTGCGGCCATGTCATACAAAGGTCTGGTTCCTGCTTCATCGTAAGTATGAATATTGCTATACAGGTTTACAGAATAATCTCCAAAGTGGTCGAAGGTATCCCCATGTCGACCAGTGATGGGTTTCTCTGCAAGAGGCCCTTTACCCGGCATGATACTATTGATCTCTGCCCTATTGGAAGAAACTGCGGCAGTACCTGTTTCCTTCCCTCCTCTTACCAAAACCATCTCGAAAGGCACGTCAACATTTAAAATATAATTTAGCGAAACTTCATCATTGTCCTGGTTATACTCGCCGGGAAAGGGATAATTAGATCCCAACCAAACAATTCTTACTTTTTCTGCGATGGATAGATCTTTCTCTAATGCCAAGGCAATATTGGTTAATTTTCCTACCGGCAAAAGTATGAGTTTTTCATCTGATTTTTTGTGGGCTTCTTCAATGATAAAGTCTACTGCTTCAGCCCCATCAAAATCTGCTTGATCCAAATTTTGCCTAATTTCTTCAAATGAGGCATTTGCCCCTTTTTGCAAAGGCATGGATGAATAAACATTGCAGAGGTCCATTATTCTTCTGGCTTCCTTATAGTGTCCGTCTATATTCCCTCCATTTCTGGTTGCGTTGACTGTTATTCCTACCACGTCAAATACATCACCATTAAAAAACAAATAAGCCATGGCATGTTGATCATCCAATTCGTTGTTGGCATCTGTATCAAAAAGCACCCGATGTTTAGTAGATTCAAGGGATTTTTGACAGCTGGTAAATCCTATTAAAACAAGGGCTAATACTAGGACAATGTTATACTTATTCATGGGCAGTTTATATAATGTAAGAGACCTATTTTTTTAATTTCAGGCAATTAGACTTTAAGGTCTTGCAAAAATGGCACAGAAGCTTGCGCTCCATGTTTGGTCACTGACAAAGCTGCGGCCTTATTGGCAAAAGCCACTGCCTCTTCCCAACTCATTTCATTGGATAGCGCGGCGGCCAAGGCGCCGTTGAAGGTGTCTCCGGCGGCAGTTGTATCAACAGCTTCCACCTCAGAAGTGGCAATGGTACCGGAATAATCTGCCGTGGAAAGAAAGGCACCTGCAGCGCCCAGGGTTATGATGACTACCTTAACCCCTTTGTCATGAAAAAAATCCGCAGCATGTTGCGCACTTTTTTCTCCGGTTATATTGATCCCTGTCAAAAATTTAGTTTCCGTTTCATTGGGGGTTATGGCGTAAATTGAAGCATATAATTTATCGGAAAGTTTACTTGCAGGAGCCGGATTCAGTATTACTTTCTTACCCAAGCCTGAAGCTTTTTTTGCAACATATAAAACGGTTTCTATAGGTATTTCCAATTGCAAAAGGATTATTTCGGCTTCTTGCACCAAGCCAAAATACTTTTTGATCTGTCTGGTATTCAATGCCAAATTAGAGCCTCCTGCTACCACAATGGTGTTTTCTCCTGATTTGTCGACTACAATTTGAGCCACACCGGAAGGCAATTTATTGTCAAGTACTACCCCCTCCACATTGAGCCCCTCTTTCTTAAAATTTTCAATCGTTTGTTTGCCAAACAAGTCATTTCCTAACCTTGCCATCATGGCTACCTTTCCTCCAAGTCGTGCCGCAGCCACGGCTTGATTGGCACCTTTACCCCCTGCATTTAGCAAAAAATTTTGTCCCAATAATGTTTCACCCGGAGCGGGAAATTCTTCCACCCTAATGACCATATCAGTATTTGCACTTCCTACCACTAGGATTTTATGTCCTTGATTCATTTCTTTCTAGCTGTTCTTGCATAAATCTAAGGACAATAAATTAAAAATAGGTAAAGAAAATGGCTAAACGGGAAAAAATCGGTTTAAAATATCGCAATACAGAAATTAGCAGAGAAAAGACTACAATTTATTTTACAAAGGCTTGTCCGCGAGGGTGACATTCTATAAGGAAATGAAATTTTAAAAATTCTTTCAGAGCAGTTTTTGGTTGAAGTTTAGAAAATGAATTTGAAAAAGCTACATTAAGTCAGGTTTTGGTGAAATTTAGAATAATTATCCTAAAAATTTTCTACATATTTTTCCAATACTAAGTCATCCAAATCACTGTGTTCATTTAATCTTTGAATAATTCTGTTCATTCTTTTGTATTTCTTAAAAAACCGAATACACACATCATGATACACAGCATCTTCTATACTCATATTAAGCGCTGCATTTTCATAATAACAATAAACATCTTCAGGATCAATAAAACTGGACTCATTCAATTTTTTTTCTTTTATCAGCCCTAATTCAAAATAGGCCCTGCCAAATAGGTCCCGATATTTTGTTTTTAACCAACTTGGCTGTATTTCATTAATTGTTTTTAATAAGACACGCTTAAAAACATCATCAGATAACCTTTCCTTAAATTTCAATGCCAAATTAACCCTTACAATTTCAAAGAGCATCAACTTCAAAACCTCTTTAACTAATATACTAGGGTCTAATAATTTTTCCTTGTCAATATAATCTCCTCCTAGTCCAATATTATCTGTTGAAACAGATTCTATCTCATCGAAAAAATCGGGGTCATATAGTTCACGAAAACTATCCATGGAACCATCCATTTTTACCACATTCATTGTCCGATAATAATAATACCTTGCATCTTCTGGCTTTTCCAAAAGATCATATAGCACAGCAATTCTAAAATACAGCTCTACTGAATTGTCATTTGTCTTTAACGATTCTTTAAATAATTCTATGGCTTCTTTATAATTTTTTTCAAAAAAATGCCGTACCGCTGTTGCCCACGAAATTATATTCTTCAATTTTATTTTAAATTCTTCTGTAAAGGAGGTGAATTTAAAAGTATTAGTTTTCAATTGAATATCATCTCCAAATAGCTCAATTTCAGATTTTAAAATTATTAAATTCAATGAAATCCCCGATGGATACAGCGTATTACTATAGATCACGAAATCTCCATTGTGTTTTTTCCCTATATTTACTGCATCTGATTTCGTGTATATTGGGTATTTTTTGAATCTATTGAATGATTGGTGAATAAACACCAAATTAAATTCTGAGTGATTTCGCAATTCTTTTAGAACATATTTCAATTTTATTTCTAAATTAATACTATTGGGATCAACAGGAAAAAAAGGCAATAGAACGATTTTAATCTCTGGTGGCCTAATAAAATTTTCTTGAATAAAATCTTCAAAATTTTTAAACCCGCAAAACTCTGCTGCTAGGTTCAAAAATTTTATACTTGAAAATTCTACTTCACTCTTGTTAGAATCGTTCTCTTCATAGTACTTGGCTGCATTCCAAAATACTCCTACCACCTTATTTTCATTGGAATCAAAAGGCCACTTTTTCTCCCCAAATTCATCTTCAATCAAATGCCTAAAACTCCACCTTTGAACACTGTTTACAGAGCCTGGTAAATGTAAAGGTATATAATCATTTATATCTGCTGAGTATCTACTTGGTTTATCTTTATTGTAATCCTTAATTTTTGTGTCTAAAAGAACATTTACTTTCTTTTTTATTAATAGTCCTAGAATATAATAAGGCTCATACATCCACCTATTAATTGCTTCGTCTCCTTCTTTTTTTCTAAACTTTATAAATAGTGGATGATTTATGATATAATTCCTGTAGCCCATTATACTATATTTTTAAACCTGAAGACTGATGTAAAATTCAAGTTAAATATATAAGAAAATCAACCTAAATAAAAATCACCTCTTGGACTAAATAATCAACCTCTTGTAAAGACTTTTTAAACTCTTCGGTTATTTCTCACCCTCTCAGGCTATAAAAATAGCCTCTTAGAAAAGATCAATAAGTTCTTGTAAATAGACAATTTATAAAATTATATTCATATTTATTCTGTTTTATATACAGAAAGATTCCTGAAGGTCAGGCATTAGGTACGAAAAATTTAATCAGCAAGCACCTGAAAAAATTTCCCAATCCTATACAAAATCTTTCACTATTTAAAAACAATTTATATGAAACCTGTAAAATTAGTAATCGCGTTATTATTATTACTTAACCTTGGAAGCTGTGATCTTATTGGTGACAGAGATGACATGAATCCTGATATGTCAATAAGAGCGGTAGACCCCCCATCCCGTGATTAAAATTCAATCAACAGGACCTGATAAAGCAGGTCCTGTTTTCCTTTTTAAGGAATCTAAATAATCAGGAGTGTCTATCTCCATTTTTAAACATCTACAAGGTAAAGCTTGAAAAGTAAAAGTAGAATTAAAATTCGTAAACCTTTTATATAATTGCGTAAAACCAAGCGTAAAATTCGTAAAGGTGAATTCAATTGGATAAAAAAGTTTGTTTAGTACAATAATTAATTGGAATTATGGTGAAGAAAAAAGATATTTATAAATGCCAAGATTACCCGAAATAACATCACTTGATTTTATCATTAGTCTCTTTTAAAATGAAATGCACTTCATCGAAATATTTTCAATATGCTTTTCTTCTAGCCTTTTATATTTTAGAGCTTTTAATTTATAATACCCCCTCTCAAGCAAGACAAACAACAATAGATAATAAAATAGACATCAGCATAGATAAGGGTGATTACGATGTAGCAAAAATCTTGCTAGAAAAGGCTTTAAAAGAAATAAAAAGTCAAGACACCACCCACCTGAGAAAGTATACAGCAGATTTAGGCTATGTTTTGTTATACTTGGGACAATTTCAAAATAGTATTGCAAAGTACGAAGAGGCATTAATCTATGCCAAGGCACAAGCGGATCATAATCGCACCAGCTCATTTCTGCGAAGCATAGGTTTAAATTATCAATATTTAGGCCTATACGGTTTAGCTATTAAAAACTACCAGGAAGCACTTTACGCACTTGACCTTAATGAGGGAGACCTGCCCAGGAAGGCAGCTATATATAATTCGATGGGTAATCTTTACCGTAAAACGCAGGATGAGCCAAAATCACTTGAGTTGTTGCACCAAGCATTGAATCTATACATGAGCAGCAGAGACACCAGTAAAATAGCCATGGTTATGAACAATCTAGGTGCTAATTTTCAGCATTTCGATAATTTGGATTCAAGTCTATATTATTTTCAAGAAGTTTTAGATTTAGTAGCATTGGATATCAACTCTCCATTGGCCTTGGCAAAAGACTGGTCTGCCACTTTTAACAATATAGGTGTTGTTTTGCTGGATCAAGAGAAAATAGAAGAAGCCTTACCCTATATCGTTAAATCCTACCATATCAGTCATATGACCAATGATCTTCAAGGCTTGGCGATTAGTCACAATAATTTAGCGGATTATTGGTTGAAAAAACAAAATCTAAAAAAGGCATCTCTCCACCTGGACTCTGCCCAGGTAATTCTTCAGAAAACTAACGATAAGGTTCTTTTGGTGGAAAATTTAGAACTTCGCTTCAAACTACTGGAAAGTACCAAGCAATACGCACAGGCATTAATTACCTACAAATCTTTGGACTCCTTGAACAACCAATTGTTTCAGGATGAAAAATTAAAAGTAGAAGAAATAAGCAATATTTACCTCTTGCGGGAAAAGGAATTTGAGAACCAGAAAATCAGTCAGGAAGCAGAATTATTTGCCTTACAAAGCAGCAAGTTTCAGCAAACCAGCTTGTTCCTTGCATTTCTTGGAATAATCTTGACCTTGTTTCTCTTTTGGATTTTCCGAAACCTTAACCGCCAAAAACGACTTACTCAAATAATCGCAGCCAAAAACAAAACCATCAGCCTACAACAAACGGAATTGCGACACCGTACTGCCAACAATATCATGCGGCTACAGAGTATTATTAAAGAGATTGCCAGAAGGGTACCGGACAATACCGCCCAACAGGAAATGCTGAGGTCTACACAGCTCCTGTACGCTGCGGCTTCTCTTGAAAGGTACCTGTTTAGTATAGAGGATGAGCAAGAGGTTCCTTTGCAGGAATTCCTCCAGGGCCTGATGCAACAACACCGGGAAATGCTAGCTAAGGAAAATCGAAAGGTGGAGATTGAATATCATCAAACTGCAGAAATTGTGCTACCGGTGGAAGTTGTAATTCCCATCTCAATGATATTGACGGAATGGATTTACAACAGCTTAAAGTATGCCTTTGAAAGTATTGGACAGCCTAAGATTACAATTGTGATTCAGCTACAAGATCAAAATATCACTATTGATTATCAGGACAACGGGGTTGGTTTCAATGGACAGAAAGGTACAGGTACCGGCACCAGACTTATAGAAAAATTTGCCTTGGATCTAAAAGCCGAAATAAAGAGCATCACACATCAAGGGACAAGGCATCAATTGGTGTTTAAGGCTCCTGTTAACAGTTTGGTACCAAATCAAACTTCTTAAGAACCATGACGAGCTCACTTTTAAACCTTAATTTCCGAAAAACGATTTTTGGTTTGTTTTCAATAGCCAAAATTTCTGTATACCTTTTTTAAGCTACTTATTTTAATAATTTGTAATGGATAGATCAATAATCGGGTGATCGGTGAAATGGAGAAGAATTCCTATTTAGCCTTCCTAAAAAATTCACTTCAAAGCTACCTTCAACAGCCTCAGGCACCGGTAAAGAAGGATGTTTAACAATTCAATTTCAGCATCGGTACTAGGTATTTGAAATCAATAGGATAAAATTCATTAACAATTGACAATTAACCATTATCAATTTTATCGTTTCAGTCTACCCTTTTTAAGATACTTACTTCAAAAATAAGTGATGGAGTGATTGGAGATCGGGTGATTGGTGAAATAGAAAAAGATTCCTGTTTGGCCTTCCTAAAACATTCACTTTAACGTTGCCTTCCACAGGCTCAGGCACCGGTATGGACGTTTAACAGTTTCAGCACCGATAGTAGATTA
>NZ_CAXBOC010000140.1:0-11146 GCF_963976465.1 uncultured Cyclobacterium sp.
AATTAATGTAATTTTGTCATACTAGCCTTTTTTAGTTACCAAAATCCAAGGGGGGTCAATATCACCGTTGGAGGGGTCAATATCACCGGTATTTCCACTAATTGTATTTATTTTCTATAAGACTTCCATCAATAGACCTCAAGAACCATCAAAGCCATATCCATACTACACTGAAGAAATTACTTTTAAAAACAATGATTCCCTCGTCACCTTAGCCGGAACACTGACATTACCGACGGCAGCAGGAAATTATCCGGCTGTCATTTTAATTTCCGGAAGCGGTGCCCAAAACAGAGATGAAGAAATTTCGGGACATAAACCATTTTTGATCATTTCTGACCATTTAACAAAACATGGAATAGCTGTTCTAAGGTATGATGATAGGGGTGTTGGGAAATCCACTGGTAACTTCAAAACAACTACGACTATAGATTTTGCATCAGACGTTGTCAGTGCTATTGAATTTTTAAAAACGAGGAAAGAGATAAACAAAGATAAAATCGGTCTAATTGGACATAGTGAAGGAGGGATGGTTGCACCAATGGTCGCATCTAATTCTAAAGATGTAAGTTTCATCGTTCTGCTTGCTGGTCCAGGAATTGAAATAATGAAAGTCCTTCTGATGCAGCAAGAATTAATTGCTAGGGCAGATGGTATTTCGGAATCTGACATAAAAGAATTTATACTACCAGTACATAAGAAGGCATATCGAATGATATCCATGTCTACAGATGGTCGTACATTGAAGACTGACTTAGCTAGACTTATCGAACAGTCCTACGATAATTCTCCAGCTGAACTAATGCCATCGGAAATGTCAAGAGAAAAGGTTGTATCACCCCAATTAGATAAGTGGTCGTCGGAATGGTTTAGAAATTTCCTGAAATACGATCCTGCATCAATACTAGAAAAGGTCACTTGTCCCGTTTTGGCCTTAAATGGAGAAAAGGATTTGGTGGTAACTCCTAAAGAGAATTTATCTGGAATTAGTAACGCTATTAAAAAGGGGGGCAATTCAAGTGTGACTATAAAAGAGTTGCCGAATCTTAATCATCTTTTCCAGAACTGCGAAACGGGTTCCCCTGCTGAGTATGCAAAGATTAAGGAAACATTTTCACCCATAGCATTAAAGGAAATGGCAGATTGGATTTTAAAGCAAGTAGAATAATGCGTAGCCTAACATCACCATTGGATACAGCGGGTGGTACTGAGTAACTAAAAAAACAGTATCTTTTAAAAAACTAGGAGTAAGCTTGAAGAATACGGCTCAGATTTCCCACCGTCTCCAAGCTAAAACACGTGGTGACCGAGAAAAAAAGTACTGACATTAGGCAAAGTAAATAATTTAAATAATCAAGAATATGAAAAGGAAATTTATACTATCTAGTATTTTGTTGATAATCTCTTTACAATGCTTTGCTCAGTGGGAATTGAAAGACACAACTGAATTTTCAGCAAGACAAGGTCTACCTAATTTCTTTGATAAGATAAATACAAAACAAGACATTAAAATTGGATTTATAGGAGGAAGCATCACTGCGGCAAATGGTTGGCGGCCTAAAATAGTATCTTGGACAGAAGAACAATACTCCATTAAAGGCTTATTCAGCTACAGTGCCGCCATTGGAGGTACTAACTCTAAATATGGCGTATTTAGAATTGATGAACATTTACTGAGTAAGTCCGACTTTGACTTGATTTTCATCGAATTTGCAGTTAATGATGGCGGTGCAAGTTCCTCTGATGTAGAAAAAAGTATGGAAGGAATGGTGCGTAAAATATGGTCAAAAAATCCATATACAGATATTTGCTTCGTTTATACAGTTAATGAAGCTTCCTTATCTGACTGTGAAAACGGTAAAATGAATATGTCTGCGACTAAACACGATTCAATAGCCTCATATTATGACATACCGTCAGTTTTATTGACGCCTCAAACCTTTAATAGGATTGAATCAGATTCTGTTGTTTGGTATGACAGCGATTATGACAAAGCTACTTTCTTAAACAGTTCCGGACAGTACGTTTTTACAGCAGACAAAGTTCATCCAACAGATTTCGGACACGAAGTTTATAAGGATATTTTAGCAAAATGTTTATTGAAGATAGATACGTTAAGCGGTGTAAAAGAACATGTATTAAAGCCTGTATTGATTGCTGACAATTATGAAAACACAACGATGATTAAAGGTATAGTAAGACAATCAAAAAATTACGATTATGTTGATTCAACCGGACAGTTAAGCTATCTCGACAAATTTAAACCATTAGAAAATCCCTATTTTGTTTCTCAAGACACGAACGCTACTTACCAATTTTCCTTTATAGGGAATGAAATGGGTTTAGATATATTAGTTGGTCCAACAGGAGGAAGGTATATTATTGAGGTCGACGGAGTAAAAAATGAGTTAGCTAACTGGGATGGTTATTGTTCTTATTATAGAAAGCAGTCAAGATTTGTGAAATTGAGTGAAACAAAGAAACATATTGTGAAAATTTATCCATCCAGTCAACCTTTAACATTAGAGGAAAAAAGAAATTCATTAAACAATGATAGTAGAAAAGCGGACTTTGACGCTAATCCTGAGAAATATAATAAAAACGAATTGATTTTTTCACATATATTTCTGAATGGAACATTGTCTGATTAGTTAACTGATAATAGGTCAAGGAGACCCCATTGATTGGTCTACCATTTTTATCAACATTGGCAGGTAATGTTTAAATATCAAGGCTTTTGGCCCGCTCAAGCTGCATGGCGGTTTGATAGGAAACTACCTGGCAATCTACCCCTATACCGTTTAGCCTAAATAAGGAAAATGACACCAAGACAAATTGAAAAAATCAAAAAGAAAATAAGAAGTATCAGAGCTACTTTAGTTGCTGAGAAAAGAAAATTTGGTTGCTTTGACGACAGCCGTGGTTTAAGGTATGTACCGCCAGGACTATTTATCAAGATTAATGATTTCAAAGGAGGTTTGACCTATTTGAATTGGTTTGAAAAGAATTTTAGTGATGACATAGGAATGCCTGACTTTTTATTTGAATGGCTTATTATACTTTTCAAGACAAAAAATATAAAAAAAGCTGAGAGAAAAGCATTTCAAGTATTTTTCGCCAATTCATACTTGTTTGACAAATACTTTGGAAGACCGATTGAACCAATTGAAAAATATGAATATTCAAACTTGACGAGTCCTGAATTTACTGAATATTTCAATTATAGTTCAGACCAACATGAACTTGCTGACTTTTCTGACTGGCTGAAAGCATTTGAAAATTCTGAACAGTTTGTTAGAATAAAGGATAATTATATTATGACTACTAAAAAGCTTAAGAAAGTTAATGATAGAGAGACTAGATCATTTCTATTCGCTCACCTCAAACAAATTGAGTCGGAATTGAATTAAAAATAGGAATACGGATGGCAATAACTAAGCATTCTGACGGCTGAAACTTCCTATTCTGAATGCAGGGTTGAACCTTGAGAAATGTCCAGAATCCCTTCGCCACCCTTCAGCAGGCTCAGGGGCCATGCTTAGAATCCACTTGAGTACCTTGGGTTATGATAAAGAATGGTATTCCCTATTGATTTTTATCTTAGCTCAATATTAAAAGTGAATCGAAAAGTTCTATAACGGTTATTTATGGATAGGAGATTTAGGCGGCTAATTATATGATTTAGCAGGCTTTAGATACGCTAATAAATTCCGGATTCTCAGGAATTATTCATCAATTTTGGCCTTAAATTCAACCCTGTTTTTTTAAATTTAATGGTAAAGCAACTATTTTTTAACTTGCGCTGAAGTCTAAATAATTAATTTTGTTGATTACCTACAACACTTATGAAATCAAAAAGTATTTTAGCCTTTTTCCTGCCCCTTGTTTATTTTTTGCTATTTAGCTATCCAACCTTTTCCCAAACAATAAAAACCCCGGAGATTTATTTAGACCCTATTTTTAAGGTGGATTATGGCGATGCAACGGCAGACAAACCTCAATCAAAATCCTGGACCAATAAATATGGGCAATGGCTAATCGTAGGTGATAAAGACGGACCGAAGTTATTGAAAAAAGAACCTTTAGGATGGACGAGTCAAATTAAAGTTAACCAGGCATGGAAGAATTTGCCGCCTAGGGCTGATGTATTGAGCAAAGGTGAGGAGACACATCTGGTCTTGGTGGATGAATGTGCCTTGACGGTAGTTAAACTAATCTATGCCCCCGAAAGTAAGGAATATCAACATCAATGGAATGTTAATCTTCCCATACCTGAAAACTGTAATGCTATAGAAACGGCAACCATAACACAAGATTCAGAAAATCAATTTTGGATTTGTGCTGATATGAATGAAAGCATCATGGTTTGGCATTCGCTCAACGGTCAGGATTGGGCCGATCCTATTATACTTGCGGATGACATTAATAAGGATGATATCTCACTAATCGTTGGACGAAAAGACCAAGTTTCTGTGATCTGGTCTAACCAAGATACCCAATCTATAGTGGAGCGGATTCACCGTGATGGTGATGCCTTTTTTCATTGGTCACAGCCTGTAATTGTTCAGCAGGGAGACAACAATGCAGACGATCACTTGAATGCCACCGTTCTTGAAAATGGAGAAATGCTTGTGGTGACCAAAAACAGTGTAGACAAAATAAACCAACCTCAGTTTGTATTGCGAGTAAGGGATAGAAAGGGCCATTGGACCAACATTCCCTATGAGAACCTAACCCAACAAAGAGGCCCTAGTCGCCCTGTTATTAACCATGTGGCATCGGGGGAGATTTTTGAAATACATAGCGTTAGAAATCGAGAAGATAATCGCTATTTTATTTCTGTCAATGAAGTAATAAAAAAAAATGACAGCTGGCAGTTTAGAGAGTTGATTCAACTTAAAACCAATGTCTTTGGCAAAAATGGAGATGTCACATCAAGTAAAGCTTGTTTTTTACCGGATGAGCCCAAACTAATATTTTTCTCAGATGATTTAGGTAATGTTTATTCCTTTGATCTCGATACCTTATTATAGGTTTACCAATATTTTACCTAGCGTATCTCATTAGAAAGCTCAAGGAATTGCGCATGTTTTGCCTCAAAAAATTAGATCCAATTAGTAAGATGGATCAGAAAATGTTCAGTTCCCGTTTTAACCCTTCCACCTTTTAAGGGTGTTATTCCATTTGACCCTGAGGTTGGATGGTTTTTCTATTTTAGGTTTATGCATGGTGATACAGTGTAGTCCACCTCCACTATAATTGAGTTCAGTGGCATTTATCATCACCACTTTTCTGCTATGAAAAACTTCCTGAAAAGCTTTTCTGGCCTGTTCATCTTTTTGGCGTATAAAATCAGGGTCACCCGGATTGTAATAGGCGGGTATCACCACCAAGTTATTGGTCAAGACAAAGTTTAAATAGCTGGTCACCGGGGTGTAAAAGATTGCCTGGCCCTTGTAATTGCCCTGATCAAAAATAATAGGTGCCTGTGGTACTCTGATGATCTTAAAAGGGTTGCCATCCTGATCTCTTGCATTTTTGAGTATCTGATAACTTTCTTCCAACCTCTCATGCACTACTTGGTAGAATGGATCCAAAGCCAGGTCTGCCGGATCTACTTGGGCCAGCAAGATGGTTTGGGCATCTGCAAATCGGCAGAATTCATCCACATGCCAATGAACTCCATTGCCATAAATATTGTCAATCACCGGACCATTGTCAAACAGATCGTCTTGCGGAATGCCTTTCTTTAACCAGATGACATTTTTTTGTTTTAGCTTTTCTTTGTATTCCTTTTCAATTTCCTCCTTGCTAAGATCAGGGTTGATGTATTGCTCATGTCCCTCAATTAATATTATGGTTCCTCTGCCATTGATCTCACGCCCCCCACCGGAGCTGGACAACCTGCTTCTCATAAACGGGATTCTCATTTTTGAAGCATATTGCTCATTGAATAAATTGTATTCCTGGTTTTCTTCATGGTGATAATGAAAATTAACCATTTCCTCCTGTCCCTGCTCATTCTGCATAAGGATGGGGCCGTAATCCCTGATCCAGATATTGTCTTTTTCTAATTTAAAAGGAGATAGGCTGACATTTTTTAAATTGATCTTTCTTTGCCTGAATAATTTTTGTAGCGCTTCCGGCTGTTGGTTACGTTGGTTGTAGAAAAGCGTGACATGATCCACTTCTGCTATCTCCTGGATAAGTTTTAGTGATATTTCTTGAAATTGGGGTGTCCAGCAAATGAAGGTGCTCTCCTGTGGGTCAAATTCCGCTAAGGGATTGGCGGTATGCTTTAACTCATAATCTTGCTTGCAAGCACAGATAAAGAAAAAAAAGCATGACAACAATACAAACAGACAGCAACGCAATCCTTGAGTCTCTGTCAATCCGAACCTGATTGTCATCTCAGGTGAATTGTGGATATGGTTTTTTATTCATAAGCTATAATAATCGGTTTAACCGATCAGATTTATTAAAGCAATTTACAGAAATATTCTGATTACAATCTTAGTTTTTATATAATTTCTTAGGGCTTAACCTGCAAGCCGATGAAATAACAAACCCATAATGAATGTTATGCCATGACAGCCCGAGGGCTCACAATGATTGTATAGCAAATGCCAACAAAATTCCTTTAACCTTGCATGAATGCAGGTAGTTTACTTACTTATCATTACTTTTAAAGTCATTATTGAGGTTTAGCTTTCTGCAGTACTTTTATAGAATCATGGTGAGTAAGGAATGAGGTGTATTTTTATCTACCTAAGCCTTTTTACCATCATAGACTTCAATGTAGAAGCATCGCAGGAATAGGCGATACCGGCCCAAAATCCAGCCTATTTTTAAACCTTATAAAACTAAAATAATGTTAGCCACTACACGCGAAAAATTAGAAATGGTAAGCACTGCCACACTTGCCACAGCCTTGTTCAAGCGAGGATTGAAAAATCAATTCATTCAAGGGGTGGAGCCTTTGGCAAATGGGAAACCCACCATGGTTGGAGAAGCTATTACTTTACGGTATATTCCTGCCAGGGAAGATCTCAACCCAATCACTGTATTCCAGGACCCCAAGCATCCGCAACGAGTAGCGATAGAAACTTGTCCTAAAGGAGCAGTACTTGTAATTGATAGCCGTAAAAACAGTAGGGCGGCTTCTGCCGGTTCAATATTGGCTTCCCGTCTAATGGTTCGGGGAGCAGCCGGTATTGTTACAGACGGAGGGTTTCGGGATTCAGCAGAAATTGCCAAGTTGGACATGCCTTCCTATCATCATAGGGCAAGTGCACCAACCAATTTAACCTTACACCAAGCAATGGATATTAACGTGCCAATCGGGTGTGGGGATGTGGCGGTTTTCCCGGGAGATGTGGTTGTTGGAGATGATGATGGAGTGATGGTTATTCCGGCTCACATGGCTGATGAAATAGCCGAGGAGGCAATAAACATGACCCTCTATGAAGATTTTGTTACTGAGCGGGTATTGGCAGGACACACGATTGTGGGTTTATATCCTCTTACGAAAGAAGAAAATAGAGAAGCATTTGAGCTGTGGAAAAAACAGCAAGGGGGGACAAATAAGGAGAAATAAATTGTCTGTTTGATCAGAGGAAAGTAAGTAAATGGGTAAAGTTCCTTAGGTTAGGCTATAAATGGAAGGTGAAAATAGGGGGTATTCCATGATTTTTAGAAAGAAAAGAAGCTCTTCTTACCCATGTTCTGAACAATCGCTTAGTGGCAAGTGCCTACATTAAATATTTCTCTAATGATTTAACTAAGGAATATTTCTTCAAAAAAATGTTGCCAATACGAATTTAACACAGTATAAGCATGTTAAGCATATAAAAAATAACAGGGGCAATGCTATGATAAAAAGCGTTCAATTTTTAACTTTGTGAATAGAGATAAAAAAATTTATGAGTGAATATAGTAAGTACCTAGAAGAGATAGAAGATAGGAAAAAGGATAATCTTGATCCGAAACCGATTGATAGTGCAGATTTATTGACTGAAATCATCGCACAAATCAAAGACCTTCATCATGAACACAGGAAAGATTCTTTGAATTTCTTTATTTACAATGTTTTGCCGGGTACTACTTCTGCAGCCATTGTTAAAGCTGAGTTTTTAAAGGAAATTATTCTTGGTGAATCTGTATTAGAAGAAATTTCACCTGCCTTTGCTTTGGAGCAATTGTCACACATGAAAGGTGGCCCTTCAGTAAAAGTTTTACTAGATTTGGCGCTTGGTGAAGATGTTTCCATAGCAGAAGAAGCTGCAAAAGTCTTGAAGACACAGGTTTTTCTATATGAAGCAGATACAGATCGTTTAGAAAAAGCCTTCAAAGAGGGAAACCCTGTTGCGAAGGACATTTTAGAAAGCTACGCAAAAGCAGAGTTCTTTACTAAATTGCCTGAACTTCCAGAAGAAATTAAACTCGTCACTTTTATTGCGGGTGTGGGAGATATCTCGACAGATTTATTGTCTCCGGGTGGAGATGCTCATTCAAGATCTGATCGACAACTGCATGGCCAATGCATGTTCGAACACAATAAAGAACAACAAAAAGAGCTGCTAGAACTTCAGGCCAAGCATCCTGACAAAAGGGTGATGTTGGTGGCTGAAAAAGGCACCATGGGCGTTGGTTCTTCAAGGATGTCCGGAGTGAACAACGTTGCACTATGGATAGGGAAAAAGGCCAGCCCATATATACCTTTTATCAACATAGCGCCTGTAGTGGCAGGAACAAATGGGATTTCACCAATTTTCCTTACCACCGTGGGTGTAACCGGCGGTATTGGTTTAGACTTAAAAAACTGGAAAAAGAAATACGATGCTGAAGGGAATCTAATTGTTGATGAAAACGGAGAACCCGTTTTAGAACAAATATATTCTGTAGAAACAGGTACTGTATTGACCATCAATACAAAAACCAAAAAACTCTATGATGGAGAGAAAGAACTGATGGATATATCATCTGCTTTCACCCCACAGAAGATGGAGTTTATGAAAGCCGGAGGCTCATATGCCATTGTATTTGGTAAAAAGCTTCAAACCATCGCAGCGAAAATCCTCGACATAGAATTGCCCTTAGTTTATGCGCCTTCAAAAGAAATATCGCATAAAGGACAAGGCCTGACAGCTGTAGAGAAAATTTTTAATGCAAATGCTGTAGGTACCACCGGAGCCGTGCTTCACGCAGGTTCTTATGTTCGTGCTGAAGTTAATATCGTAGGTTCTCAAGATACCACAGGTTTGATGACTTCTCAAGAATTGGAAATGATGGCTGCTACAGTCATTTCTCCTATTGTTGATGCCGGTTATCAGTCGGGCTGTCATACCGCCTCTGTTTGGGATTTAAAATCTCAACAAAACATACCAAAATTGATGAAATTCATGAATGATTTTGGTTTGATAACTGCCCGTGATCCTGAACATAAATACGCACCCTTAACAGATGTGATTCATAAGGTTTTAAATGATCTTACCGTTGATGATTGGGCCATTATCATTGGAGGGGATTCCCACACCAGAATGTCTAAAGGCGTTGCTTTTGGAGCAGATTCAGGTACGGTTGCGCTAGCCCTGGCCACAGGCGAGGCTTCAATGCCAATCCCGGAGTCAGTGAAAGTTACCTTTAAAGGTAAAATGAAAGACCATATGGATTTCAGAGATGTAGTACATGCTACACAATCTCAAATGCTAAAAGCTTTTAAAGGCGAGAATGTCTTCCAAGGAAGAGTGATTGAGGTGCATATTGGTACCCTTCCTTCTGACCAAGCTTTTACATTCACAGATTGGACTGCAGAAATGAAAGCGAAAGCTTCAATCTGTATCTCAGAGGATGAAACGTTGATAGAGTCTTTGGAAATTGCCAAAGGTCGTATCCAAATAATGATCGACAAGGGCATGGACAATCACAATCAGGTACTTCAAGGTTTGATTGATAAGGCCAATAACAGAATTGAGGAGATAAGAACAGGCAAAAAACCTCCATTAACTCCTGATGAGAATGCAAAATACCATGCGGAATTTGTAGTTGATTTGGACATCATTGATGAGCCAATGATCGCTGATCCGGATGTTCACAATGAGGACGTTTCTAAACGTTATACGCATGACACCATCCGTGAACTTTCCTATTACCAAGGAGAAAAACATATTGACCTTGGCTTTGTAGGTTCTTGTATGGTGCATAAAGGAGATATCAAAATAGTGGCCAAAATGTTGAAAAACATGGAAGATCACTATGGGAAAGTTGAATTCAAAGCACCATTGGTAGTGACTGCCCCAACTTACAATATCATTGATGAGTTGAAAGAAGAAGGCGACTGGGAAATTCTTCAAAAATATTCCGGTTTTGAATTTGACGATGCTGCACCTAAAAGTAGTGCAAGAACAGAGTATGACAATATTCTGTACCTAGAGCGTCCCGGATGTAACCTTTGTATGGGTAACCAAGAGAAAGCTGAAAAAGGAGATACGGTGATGGCCACATCCACGCGTTTATTCCAAGGAAGAGTAGTGAAGGATTCTGACCGTAAAAAAGGCGAATCATTGCTAGGCTCAACGCCGGTAGTTATCCTTTCAGCCATCCTAGGTAGAACACCTACTCTTGAAGAGTATAAGATTGCGGTTAAGGGAATCAAACTTACTCATTTTGCTCCACCGCTTAAAAAGATGACTTCAAAACCAAATCACCTTCTATCGTATTAATACGAAAGGAAAAAGTGTAGCTGGTGGAAGTCAGTAATTTAAAGAGCTATTGGCAATGAATTACTAAGGTAAGAGCATTGCTTCAGGTATATATTTAAAGGCTGAGTTTTGAAGCCATTCCTAGTTAAGGAGTGCTTTCAGAACTCAGCCTTTTTTTGGATAACTTTTTTTGCTCTCTATGCTATGGTTGGTATTGAAAAATGTGTGGACCTGAATTCGATTTTAAATCGCTCTAAATAAAAAACTATATCGTTTCTGGGAACCCTTTTAGTGGGTTTTCTGAGGTGGGAAAGGGAATGTCAGTCTCAACTTGTTCGGGATTCTTACAGCTTTACCCACTAAAAGTCTTCCCTAAGCCTATCTATGATAGATTTTTATAAAACTGAATTGAGTTAAGGTCATATGATAAATTAATTTCCGCCTTG
>NZ_CAXBOC010000141.1:0-11092 GCF_963976465.1 uncultured Cyclobacterium sp.
TCACACTAAGATATTGATTTAAAAGGAAATGATTGACAAAAAAATTCAATTTGAACTAAAAGCCCCCAAACCTATTTTTCCCAAAAAATTGGCTTTATGCAAGCGGGACAATTTCTATTTTATTTACTTGGCAAAAATAAGGCGTTAAAATTGGTAAGAATTTTTACGCTTGAATGGACAAGCATCAGCTATATTGTGATACGGATAATTTTGTACAAGTAAATTGCTATCTTTTCTTTCTTTTTGCCTCCATGGCATCCCACCATTCAGGCTTGATGGCCTTAAACCCGTTGAATTGCCCTGCTCCTTGAAGCCATTCACCACCATCAATGGTTATTATTTCCCCATTGATATAAGCTGAAAACGGCGACACAAGGTAAGCTGCAAGGTTGGCCAACTCTTGGTGTTCTCCCACCCTACCGAGAGGATTTTTCAACGCAGGATCAAACTTTTTTGCCAATTCACCGGGAAGCAATCGCTCCCAAGCACCTGAGGTGGGAAATGGCCCCGGAGCAATGGCATTTGAACGGATATTGTGTGACGCCCACTCCACCGCTAAAGAACGCGTCATGGCCAGGACTCCGGCTTTGGCTGAAGCACTAGGCACCACATAAGCAGATCCTGTAAAAGCATAAGTAGTAACAATATTTAAAAAGGTACCTGCAGTCTTATCCTTTATCCAATTTTTCCCCGCAATTAGAGTTAAGTTCGCAGTTCCTTTCAACACTATATCCACTATGGTATGGAAAGCATTGGGTGACAACCTGTCCGTTGGGCTGATAAAATTTGCGGCTGCATTATTGACTACGGCATCCACTTTGCCATAATGAGCCAAAGCTTTTGCATACATTTTAGCAACTTGGTCATAATCTCTAAGGTCACATGCTAGTGGTAAAACCTCCCCTCCACTTTCCTTTTCTAATTCCATGGCAGCTTGTTTCAACAGCTCAATGTTTCTACTACAAATCACCAATTTAGCGCCAAGAGATAAAAAATAACGTCCCATTGCAGCCCCTAAACCTGTACCGCCTCCGGAAATCATTATTACTTGATCTTTTAAAGCATTTTGAACGAGCATACCTTCCTGATATTTCATAATTTCGATTTCTGGTTACCTAAATATAACTTAAAGTACATAATTTAAAAAGGAATGAAATGTTTGGATGAAAGTTTATCGAACTTTGATTAATTTAACGGGACAATGAAAATAGCCCACGAAATGAAGCGATGTAGCCCACTGTTTTTTTTAATTTTTCTTCTCTCCTGCAACCTTGATACCAATAAGGATTTACAAATTGACCAATCTTTTGAAGGTGAAGAAGCCTATTGGGTTTCAAAAATATTAGATGAGCATATTTACTTACCTTTTTATGATATCTCAGTTTTCTCCAATACTGAATTTAAGGATAGTTTACCTGGCTGCCCCACAATTAGTATTGACAATGAACAGTATTCTGTAACCATTGATTACGACAATCCCAGCTGTGAAGACGGGGCTACAGACAGACAGGGGAAACTGCAACTCGAATATAGCTCGGTCAACAACCATATCAATGCTAACATAAAAATCACTTATAATAAGTACCAAACGAACAGCAACTCCATAGAAGGCTACCGATTGTTTCAAGTGACAAAAAAGTCAACTTCCGAGTTGGTACTCCAAGAATCTTCTGACAGCCTACTCTTAAAAGATGAAAATGAATCCAGCACAAGGTTAGCCATAGACTTAGAGCACAAAGGAAAAATCCGGAACCATTTACTTACGGAGATAGAAACCAGCGGAACCTTGAAAGGTAGAAATTGGGGAGGTAACCAAATAGAAGTCGTCATATTGGAACCCAAGGTTATTAGTCAATCCTGCCTCTCTCAAATGAATTTTTATACGGTATCAGGTGAAGAAAACTGGACCATTCAAAGGAGTGAAAATTCACAAGTCACTCATCAATTGACATATTCCAACGCTGAAGGCTGTGAAACAACCACCACAATTAAACTGGATGAAGGTGTGACTATGGTCAAGCAACCCTAGCTTTTGCAGCTTTATTGGTTTAATTCTCCATAGGTTATTGAACTAAATATTAGAGCATTCTGAAAGCTTCAGCTTTTCAATTATACCTTCTTACACTTTAACTTGAGATTTGCCTATATGTACAAGGGCATCTCCGGCATTTACTACCGGCAGGTTGTTGATTCCTATAACAAAACCTGAAGCAGAAGCTTTAATAGGCACTTTTACCTGCCCATAAGGATCTGATATTTTGGCTAGCATCTGACCTTTTCTCACCTCATCACCTAAGGATACAGAGGCATTAAAGATGCCTGAAACCTTTGCACGAACCCAACGACTCTCTTCAATTTTATGGGTTTTATTCAATGGATAATCACCATTAATCATTTCAAGATATTTTAACAACCTACCTGTTCCCGCAATCCCTTCCTGAATAACCTGATCATCTAACCTCATCGATTCTCCTCCTTCAAATACCAGTAAATGCTTGTTGTTTTTAAAGGCTTCCTTTCGAAAAGACTTATCTATATGCATAGAATTAACTGTGAAATTGGCACCAAAAGCTTCAGCAAGTTCCAATCCTTTTTGATCCCTAAAATCCACTCTGATTTGAGGGTAATTGGATAACATTCTCCCTCCGGTATGAAAATCTATTCCATAATCTATTTGGGGAATTATTTCTTTGGTGAGAATTTGGGCGATTTGGGAAGCCAAAGAACCTTTATTGTTTCCGGGAAAACTTCTATTCAAATCTCTCCCATCAGGGAAAGTTCGAGAATTACTTAAAAAACCATAGACATTGACCAAAGGGATAAATATTAAAGTTCCTTTTGTAGGCTGAAAAATATTTTCCTCCAACATTCTTTTTACGGTGACAATCCCATTGATTTCATCTCCATGCACTCCTCCACATATAAGTACAGTTGGACCCGGTGTGCTTGAACTTCTTATAAATACCGGTAAATCAATCAGGGTATGGGTAGGTAATCTTGCAATTGCAATTTCAATATTTAAAGATTGACCGGGCCTAACCCTGATGCCGTTGATAACCATTTCTTTCATAATAAAAATTTATTTCACTCAATAGCTGATTCCCAATAAATAATCACCTAAAAATCTTCCTCAACCTTTAGCTTAGCATTAAATTATATAGTGCATATTCCTTATAATTTTTCCAATTTGAGCAAATTATCTTTTAATTCGTGATTTAATTAGGACAATGAAGATACAGGAAAATATTTCATTAAAGGCTTTTAATACGTTTGGAATAGATGTTAAGGCTAAATTCTTTGCTGAGGTGGAAAGCAAAAATGACATTATTGAAGCCTTGACCTTTGCCAAAACCGCCAAAAAACCCATACTTATTTTGGGAGGAGGTAGCAATGTACTGTTTACCTCTGATTTGGATGCCTTGGTATTGAAGGTTAATATTAGAGGGATAGAGCCAATTAGCCAAGACAAAGATAAGGTCATATTGGCAGCAGGAGCTGGTGAAATGTGGCATGATTTTGTTCTATATAGTATTGAGAATAATTTATCGGGCATAGAGAACCTGTCTTTAATCCCTGGCACTGTAGGCGCAGCTCCTATGCAAAATATTGGTGCCTATGGCGTGGAGATTAAAGCTGTATTCCATAGTTTAGAGGCCATAAAAATTTGCTCCGGACGTACTCAAATATTTTTACCGGCAGATGTCAATTTCGGGTACAGGGAAAGTGTTTTTAAAAAAAGCCTTAAGGGAAAATATATTATTTATAAAGTTAATTTTAACCTTTCTACCTCACATGTTCCCAATATAAGTTATGGGGATATTCAAAAGGTTTTGAAAGAAATGAACCAAGCCAAACCTACAGCAAAAAACATTAGTGATGCAGTAATCAATATTCGTCAATCCAAACTTCCGGATCCAAAAACAGTAGGAAATGCTGGAAGCTTTTTTAAGAATCCAGTGGTGCCGGTCGAAGTATATAAAAAATTAAAACAAGCATACCCAACTTTACCCGGTTACCCCAGTGACGCTTCTCAAATAAAAATTCCCGCTGCATACCTGATCGAAAATGTAGGATGGAAAGGGAAAAAGCTAGGAAAGGTGGGTGTTCACGACAAACAACCATTGGTTTTGGTGAATTATGGAGGGGGTAAGGGAAATGATATTCTTGAATTAAGTAGGAAAATCCAGTTGGATGTTCAAACCAAATTTGACATTTCCTTAGAAAGGGAAGTTAACCTGATCAACGACAAAAGCTTGATCTATCCCTAAATCAATATATCTTGATTTTTGATCACTTTACCATATTTAGATACAGTAACTCCAAATTTTTTCAAAAACTCAAGCCCTTCATCTACCCCAATCCCTTTATACTCTGCATAGGAATTTAAAAAAATAACTTTGGAAATACCCATGGAATAAATAATCCTTGCACAAGGCAGACAGGGAGCTAAAGTTACAAATAATGTAGAACCTTCTACCGAGGCTTTGTTTTTTACTGCATACAGTATAGCGTTTTGCTCAGCATGTAATGCCAAAGAACAGCTACCTTTGCTATCTCTCCTGCATCCTTCCACCGGAAATTCTTCATCACAATTGTGTGTACCGGGAGGGGGGCCATTATAACCAATGGAGATAATCCTAGTATCCTTTGTTAAAACAGCACCTACATGTTTTTTAATACAATGGGACCGTTGCGCCAAACTTACCGCTAATTCCATAAAAATATCATCAAAATCAGGTTTGTTTATTTCTTTCATCAATAAATGCATTTACCAAAATTGCTCCTATAGCCTTCACAAGGCCTTCGTACGCCAAATATACGTGAAATTCAATCTTATCCAGTCTAAAATTAAAACATCAACTTTATTACATCCTTTAAAAATAGAAATAAATGAACCCAAAAACTCTCTAGAAAACCCGGGTTTAAAGGGATTAGTTAACCCTAAAAGATTAATAATTCAACCTATAAAGCTGTTTATTTGACTTTTATAATTTTTTTTCATAACCTCCTATTTTAGAGGAACCTCGAAATCACAACTAACCCAAAATCTCAAATAATACCCTTTCATAATTAGAAAAAACCACTCATCATCAAATTAATTATTATAAAAAAACCATCCTTAAAAGCCATAAATGGACATATTTCAATTTTTTAAAAAAAAATTACTAATTGTTAGGTAAATAAATGACGGAAATATTTAATAATGAGATTATTTTCACTATTTTTATAATACTTTAAATGCTTTTTAAAACATGTTTTTTGTAAGTAAATGATCAAAATAGTATTAATAGATGATGATCCTATTAGCATTTTCGTCACTGAGAAGCTGATTTCAAGAAATGTCTTTGAGCCTTTCAAAGTATTTTCTTTTAGTAGTGCCGCTGCTGCACTAAAGGATATTTATGCGATACGACCTGATTACTTATTCCTTGACAGAAACATGCCTGAAATGAATGGGTGGGATTTTTTAGAAAAATTTCAGCCAACAAAAAAAAATCCTGAAATATACATTCTAAGTAGCTCGATTGACGAAACCGACATCACTAGAGCCGGAAAATATGAGAAAGTAAACAACTACCTAACTAAACCCTTAATCAAACAATATATCAAGTTGATTTTTAGCCGAAAAGGCAATAATTAAAGCCGTTAAACATCTTCCAATCTTTATAAACACATTTTAAGTTTTCGCATAATTTTTTTTGACCTTGCCATAGAAAATATGAAAATAATCATTTGATAACGTTAAGTTTATCTCCAAAGACAGTATTGATTCCTATTTATTGCTAACTAGCAAAAGTTTACAGGAAAAAACTTAATAGATAGCAGATGATTGAGCATTTTGAAGATTCCCTAGATGAGTTCGAGCAAGGATACCAGGATTTTGAAGATAACCCGTTTCTAGATGATGATGAAGAGGATTTTGAAATTAATCTATATGATGTTGACCTTGATGATGTATTCGATGAGGATGATGATTTTGAATAAATAAAACCAATGTTTTCCTTATTTATTTAAATTCGTTCAATACGAGTAATTTTAAATGGTTTGAAGGAAATCAATAATTTGCTCATTAAACTTACAATTAGGGAGGATTATGCCTAACTAAGAAAAAATGGCCAATCCTTTATTAGGCCTTTTGATAAAACACCTTGACACAGGGTCTATTGGTGACTTAACTGATGCTTTTTAATAATATGCTTTGTTATCCTCTTTTAGAGTGCTAAATTGCAGGCAAATTTGACATTTAAAACCACATTATCATGTTATTAGATATATTTAGCGCCCCTATAGCATTAGGAGCACAGACTTTCTGGTTAATTGTTTCCATTTTAGTTGGTTTAGGAGCAGGGATTTCTGCCGTTGACTTTAGAAGCACGGTGTTTAAAAAAGAGAACAAAGAAGACTAAAAAAAAAGCCGGTTAGCACTAACCGGCTTTTTTTTACTATCAGGACAAATTCATCTTGATATTTTTTTTCTTTTTCAAAAAGTGCTCAATGCACATTTCCCATTAATTTTCGGATAGGCTTAGCAATAAGCATTAGTACCAATCCAGCCCCCACAACAGTATAGACTATTAAGAGGTATTGGTCAGGCATTCTGGATAAAGCTTCAGCCGTACCTCCACTTGCTCCACCGGCAATTCTTCCAGCAATCAAGCTACCCATGGCAATGGATAAAAACCACATTCCCATCATTTGCCCAACAAACTTCTTGGGGGCTAATTTAGTCGTCAAACTTAACCCCACAGGACTAAGACTCAATTCACCGAAAGTATGGAATAGATAGGTTACCACCAACCAAGTCGGTGCTGCTAAATCACCTGATGCAGCAATTTTTGCCGCGAAATACATTACCAAGAAACCTATCCCTAATAATACTAGGCCAAAGGCAAACTTAAGAGGAGAGCTGGGCTCTAAGTTCTTTTTGGCCAGCATTACCCACATGGCACCAAAGAAAGGTGCAAACAAGATAATAAAGATACTATTGATGGATTGAAAATATCCGGCAGGAATTTCCCATCCAAGTACCACCCTATCGGTAAACCTTTCAGCAAACAAATTCAAAGAAGAGCCTGCCTGCTCGAAACCCGACCAAAAGATGGCTGAGAAAACAAATAATATCATCACCACGCCTACTTTCTTCTTTTCATCACTATTTAAACCACCCAAAAACAGCACGTATAAAAAGAAAAGCAAGGCAACAATGGCAATGACTGTATTGGAAATGGCAGCTATCGCGGTTGGATCAATAACAATTATTTCCAGAAAGAAACAAGAAATAATAATCGCAAGTACCAATAAGGAAAGCCATACGATGCTTGTTAATTTTCTTCTTTTCCGGCTTTCATTTTCATTTTCAGGAAGAACAAAATCCCCAACACCCTTGAGGTGCTTACTGGTCAATTTATACTGAATCAAGCCCATTAGCATCCCGAAACCAGCCAAGCCAAAGCCCAAATGCCAATCGTATATGGCCAAGGTACTACAGGCAATTGGTGCCAAAAATGCCCCCAAGTTAATCCCCATATAAAAAATGGAAAAACCGGCATCTCTCTTGGAGCTATTTTCCGGGTATAGTTGTCCCACTATGGAGCTAATATTGGGCTTAAGTAAGCCTGTACCTAAAACTATCAGAATTAAGCCCAGGAAAAAAGAATACACATCTAAACCTGTCAATTGGTCTTTAGGCAGATCTGGAGCACTTGAGAGAACTGCAAATAAGCCCGGTAATGCCATAGTGAAGTGTCCTATTGTAATGATTATCCCCCCATACCATACTGATTTTTTAAGCCCTACAAGCCGATCTGCAACCCAACCACCAGGAAGTGCCAAGAGGTATACAAACATGGAATAAAGGCCATAAATTGCTCCGGATGTTTGGTCATCAAAACCCAGACCACCGGTGGCAATTGGGGCCGTCATAAATAATATAAGTAAAGCCCGCATACCGTAGTAGCTGAACCTCTCCCACATTTCAGTAAAGAAAAGGGTCATCAACCCTTTAGGGTGTCCAAACAGCTTTGCTCCTTCAATTTCTAAATTTTCGTTTGGGGCATTGTGTTTGCCTAAAAACTGATCTTCTTTTTTCAAAAGCGAATGATTTAAAACTTATTAAAATTTAATTCCTTAATGCCTAAAGGGGCAAAATATTGCATGATACTACCATAAATTCTGTATTATTGCAAAAAAACAAACGATAGCTTCATGACAACAGGAGAAATTCATACCGACAAAGGGATAATGAAAGTTGAGTTTTACGATCAAGACGCCCCTAAAGCAGTTGCGAATTTTATTGATTTAGCCAACAAAGGGTTTTATGATGGCCTTAACTTTCACCGAGTAATTCCAAATTTTATGATCCAAGGTGGTTGCCCAAAAGGTAACGGTACGGGAGGCCCGGGTTACACCATTGATTGTGAGCTAGACGGTGAATTACAGTATCATGACAAAGGTGTTCTTTCAATGGCTCATGCAGGAAGAAACACCGGAGGATCCCAGTTTTTCATTTGTCACAACAGGGAAAACACCCAGCATCTCGATAGAAACCACACTTGTTTCGGGAAGGTTGTGGAAGGCCTGGACATTGTGGACCAGATCAAGCAAGGGGACAAAATTGTTAAAGTTGTAATCAACGATTAATTCAATTACTCCTTAAAATTTAAAAGAGTGCCCCGGCAATAGTGGCTGTCATCAGACAGGCAATGGTAGCAGCCAGTAGTGCATGCATGCCTAACTTTGACAGGTTCCCCTGTTGCTCGGGCGCTATACTTCCTATTCCTCCAACTTGAATAGCAATGGAGCTAAAGTTAGAAAAGCCACAAAGGGCATAGGTTGCAATAACAATTGATTTTGGTGAAAGACTTCCTGCTTCTTTCATTTCTGCCAAGCCCAGGTAAGCTACAAATTCATTGATTACCGTCTTTTGTCCCAATAGTGAACCAACCTCAAGGGTATCCTTCCATTCCACCCCTATTACCCAAGCAAAAACCCGAAACACTTGTCCCAATAAATATTCCAGTGAAAAACCGGAGAATGTCCCATTGGTGGAACTTATCACAAAGTTGTTTAGTCCTAATAACTCTCCAATAATTCCGGATAATAAATAATTTAACGCTGCAATAACAGCAATAAAAGCCAATAGCATGGCGCCTACATTAAGTGCTAATCGCAATCCTTCGGAAGCTCCACGAGACATGGCATCAATAAGGTTGACATCAGGTACCTGCCCACTGATATCCAAATGCTCATCCAATTTTCTTTCTTTTTCTTCGGGTATAATGATTTTAGAGATAACAATTGCCGCAGGCGCATTCATAATGCTGGCCCCCAAAAGATAGGTGGCAAAGCGTGTTTTCTCTACCGGGTCATCCCCACCCAAAAAGGCCACATATCCTGCCAACACTCCTCCAGCAATGGTAGCCATACCTCCTGTCATCAAGCACATAAGTTCTGATCTTGACATCATAGGTATAAAAGGCTTTACAAGCAATGGTGCCTCTGTTTGTCCCAGAAATATATTCCCTGCAGCCGAAAGGCTTTCCGGACCAGAAAGCCGCATGGTTCGGGCCATTACCCATGCGATAACAAAAACAACTTTTTGCAAAACGCCCAAATAATACAATCCCGCTGATACCGTAGAAAAAAAGATAATGGTAGGCAAAACCTGAAAAGCAAAAATAAATCCAAAAGAACTTGTAGCCAGGTCACCAAATATAAATTGGGCACCTTGTTCCGAAAAACTAAGAAACTTAACAAATCCGGCACTTACTTTTGTGAAGATTGCTGCCACAAAGGCAACTTTGGTAATAAGAACACCAAAAATAGCCTGTAATAAAATCCCTATCCCTACCAATCGCCAATCGATATTTTTCCTGTTTGTTGAAAAAATACTAGCGAATATAACCAGAACCAAGATCCCTAAAACCCCTCTTATATAGTCCATTAAAACATATTTTTATTAAATATTAGGTTTTCCGGAACGCCTCAACAGAATCTTCCCATAGAAGCGCAATGGTTTTCTGGTTTATCGTTTATTATTCATTTTCATCCTTTTAGCCAAGGCTTTTATAGAAAAAAGCTACCATAAGGCAGCCGATTGTCAGCATTTAGCTTATTAATTTCTTCGATTGATCTCATCCCTTAACCGTGCAGCTTTTTCATAATCTTCATTACCTATGGCTTTTTCAAGCAACTGATTGAGTTTATCCAAACTAAAGTCCTTAAGCGACGCTTCCTGAGATTTTCCTTTTCCTGAAGATTTACCCTTTCTTGTTTTAGTAATTCCGGAAGCTTCTTGCTCACGTTTTTCATCTTCCTCGGTAAACTCAATGGCGGCTTCAGACATTACAGCATTTGTACAATAAATTGGAGCATCAAACCTGACAGCAATGGCAATTGCATCGGAAGGTCTGGCATCAATTTCTACTTTTTTATAGGAGCTTTGACACATAATTTTGGCGTAAAAGACTCCTTCCCGCATATCTGATATCAAGATATGATCAATTGTAAACTGAAAATTGGAGGAGAAAGCCTTGAACAAATCATGGGTCATGGGCCTGTTAGGAATGATCTTCTCTATTTCGATAGCAATGGCTTGGGCTTCAAACATACCTATCACAATGGGTAACTTTCGTTTCCCTTCAGATTCTCCCAATACTAAAGTAAAGGAACCTGATTGTGTGCTATTGGAGGATAACCCCAAAATTTCTAACTCAACTGTATTGTCCACGTTTAATTATTTTAATGCTTTAATTGCTTGTGTCAATTTAGGGACCACATCAAAAGCATCTCCTACGATCCCGTAATCTGCGGCCTTAAAGAAAGGAGCATCCGGGTCATTGTTAATGACTACAATATACTTCGAAGCATTTACTCCTGCAAGATGTTGGATGGCTCCCGATATAGCAACGGCAACATATAAGGTTGGGGCAACCTTTACTCCAGTTTGGCCCACGTGTTCATGATGCGGACGCCATCCTAAATCGGAAACCGGCTTTGAACATCCCTTTGCTGCATTCAAGCTATCGGCTAGTTCTTCAATCATATTCCAGTTTTCAGGCCCCTTCAGTCCTCTTCCTCCGGAAACGACCAC
>NZ_CAXBOC010000142.1:0-10984 GCF_963976465.1 uncultured Cyclobacterium sp.
GGGACTTGGACTGTTGGCCGACCAGGGCTCGAACCTGGACTCTTCTGGACCAAAACCAGACGTGTTGCCAGTTACACCATCGGCCAATCATTAAACTTCAAAAGACTTGCTCTTTTTTAGTGTGACAAATGTAACAGGTCTTTTTTTTTAATGCAAATCCCATTTCGAAGAATTTTCTTCCAAAACCTTTAAATCGCTAATTCTCAGAAACAAATTTTATCTTTTTAGATATGATAAAAGCATATTTTTTTTCATTAGAGCGTTTTTGATGCAATTATCACCTGTGAAGGAACATCTCCGATAAACGAGGTCAATAATTATCTAGTTAATTTGCCTTACAAACCTGTCAGATTCACTTTGGCATAATTGTCATTTGAATGTTATGGATGTATTGTCAATTTGCTGGCGATTTAAAACAAGCCAATTGCTATTTCCATAATTTATTCATTCATGTCATTCAAATCCCCCTTATTAATAGTATTTCTTTTCTTCTCCACCATTTCCGGAATTTTTGCTCAGCAACAGTTTACAGGAACCATTATAGACAGTCAATCAAAGGAGCCATTATTTGGAGCATATGTTTTTATAAAAAACCAAGATGGGGAAACCCTTCAATCTTCTTACACTGATTTTGATGGAAAATTTAAAATAAACCGACCCGTAGTTAAGGAATTTTTATTAGAACTTTCCTTTATAGGTTACCAGACCTTTCAACAAAAAATGACCTCCCCTGAAGGAAGTGATTTGGGGGTTTTTGAAATTGTAAGTGATGGACAGGAATTAGAAGCATTTGAATTGTCAGCAGATGCCCTCACCGGGGAGGTCAGAGGCGATACAGTAGCTTTTAATGCCAATGCCTTCAAAACCAGACCACAAGCAGATGCGGATGAACTGGTTCGGAAAATGCCCGGAGTGGTAATCCAGAATGGTGTTATTGAGGTGCAAGGTGAAGAGGTAAAAGAGGTTTTGGTGGACGGTAGGCCTTTCTTTGGTGACAACCCAGCCGCGGCCTTAAAAAATCTTCCGGCACAAGTTGTACTTAAAATTGAGTTTCTGGACCAAGGAAGTGAAGAAGCAAAATTAACAGGCTTTGATGATGGTGAAACCATTAAAACGATTAATATCATAACCAAGCCGGATATGCGTGCCGGTAGGTTTGGTAAATTTTATGGAGGCTATGGTACAGACAATAATTATATTGGAGGAGGAAATATGAACTTCTTCAATGGTGCCAAAAGGTTATCCATTTTAGGACTGAGCAATAATATCAATCAGCAAAATTTTGGAGGAGATGAGTTAGGAAGCTTGGAAAGCAGTAGTGGAGGAAGTAGTGACGGACTAACTGTAGGTGAGTTGCCCGGAATTACGAATACCAATGCCTTGGGGGCTAATTTCTCTGATGAATACTTGGATGAAAAATTAAAAGTTTCAGGAAATTACCTGTTTAATGACAGAGATAATGTGCTGAATAGGACTTCATCCAGAGAGTATATATTACCTGATGATAGTCTTCAGCTTTATAATGAAGATAGAAACTACCATACAAAAACGCAAAGTCACAGGTTTAGTGCGAGGATAGATTATAAAATCAACGAAAAACATGCCTTGGTTCTTCGGCCAAGAATAGGATTGGATTATAGAAATTCTGTAAACCTTTTGGATGCCTATAATCTTTATGATGAAAATACTTTCATCAATAGAAATCAGAACGAGACCACCTCTTCTCGAGAATCCATGAGTTTTGCCAACTCCTTGAATTACAGGTATAAATTTAACAAAGAGGGAAGGGCTTTTTCTACCTTTGTCTATACCAGTAAATACAATAGTGATAGTAATTCTGATCTGGTATCGGTGGCCACTAGTTTTCAAGATAGCAGCATTGATTCCCTGATCCAATTCAAGGATAATAAATACAATAGTTTTTATTACAATGCGGGAGTTAGGTTTTATGAGCCGCTTAGTGAGAAATCGCGTCTTCGTTTTGGATACCGGGTATCAAACAATAGCTCGAATACAAGACAGGACGTAGAAATTCAGGAGGCAGAAACAGGGCTTATCCAGATAGATAGTGCTTTGACCAATAGGTTTGAGAATAGTTATATTACCCATAGAGGAGGCGTGGGTTATAGTTTTAATACAGAAAAGCTTTCATTTTATAGCAACGTTAATTACGAATCTGCTCATATAGACAGTGATAGGCTGTTTCCGGGGTTTGAAAATACAAAAAAATCATTTTCCAATTTTCTACCTAGAGCAGTTATCAATTATGAAACGGGAGAGTTCAGTTCCTTGAGAATTGATTACAATACGGATACCGACGCCCCATCCATCGGTCAGTTGCAGGATGTGATCAGCAATGCCAATCCATTGCAACTTTCCTCAGGTAACCCTGAATTAGATCAAGAGTACAGTCATAGGCTTTTTACACGTTTTAGGATTATAAACCCCGAGACCAATAGGTCATGGATGTTTTTTCTTTATGGAAATATAAGAAACAATTATATAGGCAATGAAACCTTTATAGCCTCTCAGGATACGCTCATACAAAACGATATAACCTTGGCTCAAGGAGGACAATTTAGAAAACCGGTAAACCTTGACAATTATTATGTTTTTAGGGTTTATGGTAGTTATGGTTTCCCTCTTAAATTCATGAAAAGTAACCTGAGTATTAATTCAAGCTTTACCACAAGAAACAGACCGGGCATAATTAATGGTCAATTGAATAACAATAACAATACTTCTTACAGGCAAGGGATTAACCTAAGTAGTAATATCAGTGAAAGCGTGGATTTCAACCTTTCCTCCCGTGGGACTTTTAACTGGGTGAGAAGTAGTTTACAAGAAAGTTTGGAGAACAATTATTACACCCATAGCACCAAAGCGGATCTATTCTGGAATTTTGTTGGAGGTGTATTTGTAGGCACAAGTCTCAATCACCAGCTTTATACAGGCCTGGGCGATGCGTTTGATAGAAGTATTCTGCTTGCAAATATGGATATAGGCTATAGAATTCCACCTAGCAATAAAACTGAAATTAAGCTTACCGTTTTTGATTTGTTCAATCAAAACGCAAGTATTAATAGAAATGTTACGGATGTGTACATAGAAGATGTCAGGACACAGGTTTTAAAACAGTTTTTTATGCTTACAGTTACCTATAACCTCAGAAGGTTTGGAGGTTATGACATGGCTTTATAGATCCACACATAAGGTTTAACCTGGCTAAGGCCTAATAGGTGACTCAGAAATGGGTCACCTATTTTTCTATGATTTCCACCTTGTAAATTTTCACAAAGTCCTCTTCCTTATCCGTATTGAATTTGGATAGCCACCAAAGCGACCCGTTGCGTACCAAGAATTGACGGTGATCCAATTTGTCCGGAAGCGCTAAACTTTGTAACGCTTCTCCCTGGTGATTCATTAGGAATAAGGCTGGTTGGTATTTATTTTTTATTTTATTCTTAAAATCGCTGTAATCTTCTCTGTTCTTGATGGCTTTATAGGCTTCTCTATCTGCCGGTTCATATCCGGTAGAAAAAGAGGTGATAAGGTAATCTTTGTAAACTTTTAAGATGTAGGTGCGCCCTGCAGATTCATCGAAGGCGATGGCCTTTGGATCTGCCTTTGACCGGTCTGCACCTTCGCCCATATGGTAATTGGGATAGACGATCCGTTTTCTATTCAACAATTGGTGAGATGAATCAATGTCGTAGAAATTAAGGTATGGATCTGTTCCGGCAATGACCAACAACTTATCACCCAAAATGGTTAAGGATGGGTTCATCTCGGAAATTTCATAGGCCCTTCCGGTACTTCGGAAAGGGCTGTCTTCTTCAAGGTTAATGATTCGTTCTGCAGTACCTTTTTTAGGGTCAAATTTCACCAAAAGTTGAAATTGATTGTAATACTCATCTTCTGTTTTATTGTACTTTCCCCATGCAACCAATCCTTTTTGGTAAAATAGCCCCTTATGTTCCATTAATTCAGTATCTGCAGCTGCACGGCCGGCCAATAATGGAGGATCTTTTGAAAAGGCTCGGTGCGAGATTAAGTTTCCATTAGCATCATATTCAAAAAAACCATTTTGTGAAACCAGAGAAATGTCCTCACGATCTTTAATTTTGGCAGCGCTGTATAAAAAACCTCCGTAGCTGTCCTTTTGGTCACCACCTTTTTCCATTCTAAGCAACAGATTTCCTTTGAAATCTGTCATTAAAATAATACCTCTTTGTCTGTCGTGAAACAATATCCGCTCACTCTTGGGTTGGATATCCATAAAATCAAGTACTCCTAAATAATCGATGCGAATGCTGTCTGTAATTTCAAGTGATAGCTTGGTTGTTGTTGCTTTTTCCTGTTCACAAGAAAGAAGAACAAGAGAGAAGATGGCATAGGATAAGAAGTTGAAATTCAGAGAGCGTTTCATTGTTTTTTTAACTAAATAAATAATTATAATTTATAAATACAAGAGATTAGTTGATTTTATGATTTTGATATTTTTTATAAAATATAGTTTTGATGGAATTATTTTCTTTATGGATACACTAATATTCTGCTATACTTACATAAATACATATTTTGTTTTTAGAGAGTTTTGACTTTTGGATTCTGTTTTTGGTTTTGTTATTCACCGAGTAGCATTCAGTACAAATGCCCCTAACGAATGCTTTATTGATTAGAGCATTTGACTTTAAATGGTTAGGTTTGTAATTTATAAATGAACCACATTTATGGAAGCACTGCTTAAAGAAATTCGCGCTTGTACCCTATGCGAGAAATTTCTTCCTTTAGGTCCAAGACCAGTATTGTCTGCCCATGCAAATAGTAAAATCCTGATCGTTGGGCAGGCACCTGGGACCAAAGTGCATGCAAGTGGTCTGCCTTGGGACGATGTAAGTGGAAAAAACTTACGCGCTTGGATGGATGTAGACAAGGATCTATTTTATAATCCTGAAATTTTTGGAATTGTGCCGATGGGATTTTTTTACCCCGGAAGGGGCAAAGGAGGGGATCTTCCACCTAGACCTGAATGTGCCCCAAAATGGCATCCTGACTTGATGCGTGAAATGCCGAAAATTCAATTGGTATTACTTATCGGGCAGTATGCCCAACGTTATTATTTGGGAAAAGAAAAGAAGAAAAACTTAACCGAAACCGTTAAAAATTACCAAGATTATCTTCCTAAATTTTTCCCCCTAGTGCATCCCTCACCCAGGAATAGAATCTGGCAAATGAAAAATCCATGGTTTGAAGAAGAGGTTGTGCCTGCTTTACAACTTGCTGTGCATGCCCTCTTATGACCGGAAGTTTTATAGATAAACCTATCTATTATTGCCTTATTAGAATTTTATTTCTCTATGTTTTATAGCAATGTGGTATGGTTTCTTGTCGTTTTTTTAGAATATAATTTGTCTATTTTTTTAAATAACATTATTTTGAGGCATGAAAAACCCAAGACGTGAATTTTTAAAAAAATCGACTTTATTAGCAGGAAGCCTGCTTTCCATTCCAACCATTATTCCTGGATCTGCTTTGGGTAAAAATGGTTTTGTCTCACCTTCTGATAGAATAAATTTGGGTTTTATCGGTGCGGGCAATCAAGCTGGAAATGATGTTAAAGACTTTTTGAAAGACAAGCGTGTTCAGGTTACTGCCATTTGTGATGTCAACAAGAAAAGTCCGGGTTATTGGAATGGCAAAGTAGCCGGACGAGATTATATCATGCAGGTAGTAAATGATTATTATTCAGAAAAAAACAATAAGCGTTATCAGTCTGCAAGCGGTTACACAGATTTTAGGGAATTATTGGCAAATAAAGACATAGATGCAGTGGAGGTGGTTACACCTGACCACTGGCATTCTATCCCAGTGATGATGGCTGCAGCTGCAGGAAAGCACATTTACTGTCAAAAGCCATTGTCTCTGACGGTAGAAGAAGGTAGGGCCATGAGTGATGCCGTTAAAAAGTACGGTGTAACTTTTCAAACGGGAAGCCAGCAAAGATCCAGTTATCATTTTAGAAGAGTTTGTGAGCTGGCGAGAAATGGTAGGTTAGGGGAGTTGCATACCGTATCTTGCGGGTTACCCGGAGGCACTCCTGATTTTGGTAAGACGGGTCACTTGACAGAGACCATTCCGGTTCCCAAAGACTTCGACTATGACATGTGGTTAGGGCCTGCACCGGAAGCAGCTTATAGTCCTTGCAGAACCCATGTAAATTTTCGTTGGAATTTGGATTATTCCGGAGGAAATGTAACAGATTGGGGAGGGCATCATCCGGATATTGCCCAGTGGGGAATGGGTACTGAGCTCACAGGCCCTGTGAAAATTCAAAATGCCCAAGCGGTCTGGTCAGATCATCCGGTATGGAATACGGCTACCAGGTTTTATTTTGAGTGCATCTATGACAATGGTATAAAATTAATTATCCAAAGTGACAAAGATTTTGGTGTAACCTTCCAAGGAACAGAAGGGTCTGCTTGGGCCACAAGAGGAGATCATAAAATAAACCCTGAAAGTCTAAAAGACACTGTAATTGGTTCTGATGAAACCCAACTGTATGTTAGTGACAATCATTTTACGAACTTTATAGATTGTATCTATTCCGGAGAGGAAACCATTGCACCTGCAGAGATAGGTCACCGATCGATTACCCTTGCACATCTGGGGAATATTGCCATGATGCTGGAGCAAGATTTATTGTGGGACCCTGAAAAAGAACAGTTCAAGGGTAATTTTGCAGCCAACCAATTGCTTAGCAGAAAAATGAGGGAACCATGGGGTGCAGTCTATCAAAGCCTGAAAGGCTGATTTTTTTATCCTAAAAGAACTTTTATCAAAATACCTGATAAAAGTCAGTCAATGAACTGAGCAAGCTAAGCATTTTGGGGAAGGAATGAGGGTAATTTTGTATTCATTCAAACGGTCTTTTATACGTCTGAAGAAATTAATCAAATTTACCAATATGCCTCAAATTCATAATTTCCATATCCCTGTAATGGGTTTGGGTTTTACTGTAGATACCCCATTAAAAGTTGCACGTTTTGGCATTTCCTCCGTAGTCTCGATAATGGATGATCAGCTGCTGGAAGATATGCGTAGCCATTATACGCCTGAAAAGGAGTTTGAACCAATTTCTGAAAAGGTTCCTGACTCCAGAGCAAAAAGGATCAAGACGTACCTAAATTTTTTGCAGCGGAAAGTTGATCGGCAGGTTGAGGAATTGAAAAGGCAAAATTTTGGAGAAGGGCAGGAAATAGACAAATACTTTGATTTGTTGCCCTTTGATCATCCCCTTAGTTCCCTTTACTTAAATATGAAGCTTGCTACAGGTAATAAAAAATTGAACCTTCAAGAAGCACTTAGGGAGGCCATTGAGCCGGGTAGTATAGATGTCAATATAATGACCAAAGTGGACAAGCTCAATTATGACAAAGAAGGAAACGTTTTGCCTAGGGAGTATTCAGATGCTTTATTGGCTTTAAAAGGCTTTGCAGAAAGTGATGTTAGAGGTGGAGTGGTTTTTTCTGCAGGCATGAACCCTGCTTTATATGGCTATGCGGAGCAATTTGAAGATTTCTTTCCAGATGAAAATGGACACATTAGAAAGCCCATTATTTTGAAAGTCTCTGATTACCGCTCAGCACTAGTTCAAGGGAAATTTTTAGCAAAAAAAGGATTATGGGTAAACGAGTATCGAATAGAATCCGGTTTGAATTGTGGTGGACATGCTTTTGCCACAGATGGATTCCTTGCAGGCCCAATTCTTGATCAATTCAAATCGAATAGGGGAAACCTTTGCAATGATGTATTGACGATCTGTCAGGCCGCTCTAATAAAAAAGAACAGGCCATTATTGAATTCAAGAGCTCAGCCTAGAATCACTTATCAGGGAGGTATTGGTAATTCAGATGAAAACCGGATGCTTTTGGAGAAATATGCATTGGATGGCACTGGTTGGGGGAGTCCATTTTTGCTTGTTCCTGAAGCAACGAGTGTAGATAAGAATACTTTCGAAAAGCTGCTTAAGGCCAAAAAGTCAGACTTTTATTTGAGCAGGGCCTCACCTTTGGGTGTTCCATTCAACAACTTAAGGACGAGCACTGCGGAAGCACAGCGGAAGGAGAGAATTGCCAAAGGAAGGCCGGGAAGTCCTTGCTATAAAAAACTGCTATCGTCTAATGTGGAGTTTACAGACAAGCCTATCTGTACAGCCTCTAGACAATATCAAAACCTGAAAATCAAACAGAGGGAAGCAGGAGAGATTGCTGATTCGGAACTAAACGAGGTGTTGGAGAAAGATTGTCTTTGTGAAGGCTTGGGGGCTCCCGCCCTTTTAAGTGCTGGGGAAACTCCTCGGAGAAACCTCAATGCCGTAACCATTTGCCCCGGTCCGAATTTGGCCTATTTCAAAGGCTCTTTCAGCTTAAAAGAAATGGTCGATCATATTTATGGAAAGGTGAACTTGAGATTGGACCCTGAACGACCTCATGTGTTTGTAAAAGAACTACAACTTTATATTAAGCATCTAAGGTCAGACTTAGAAAATGCCATGCCTGAAAATGGTAAGAAAATGGAGGCTTATATAATTAAATTTAAGAAGAATTTATCTGATGGCATTGCTTATTACCAAGAATTTAAAGACAGTTGGACCAAGGAAAACACCTTAGTTCTGGAAAGGGTAAAAACCCAGTTGGCTGAAATGAAACTAAATTTTCAATTGGTATAAAATTTTTTTCTAATCTCAATTTTTTAATTTAGGGGCCCCTTACCAATATAAGTTTATTGGAAAGGGGCTTTTTGTTATGCAATATTTGAATTAATTGCTTTGATGAATTTTTATAACTACAATAAATTATTTGTTCAATAAATATAGTTTCATGGAAAATTGCAAGGCTGTTATTTTTGACATGGATGGCGTGTTGGTCGATTCAGAAGGTTACTGGAATAAAGCTGAATATGAGGTATTTACATCACTGGGGGTGGAGGTTACAGAAGAAGGTGCTAAGCTGACCAAATCCATGACTACTTATGAGGTTACCCGATTTTGGTATGAGCGATTCCCTTGGGGAGGTGTTTCTTTAGAAGTTGTCGAACAGTTGGTTGTCTCAAGGGTTATTGCTTTCATTGAGTCTGAAGACTGTTTGGTTAAAGGGGTAAAATCCTTTATCGAAAAATTAAAAGGGAAAAAGTATAAAATTGGTTTGGCAACAAACTCCCCACAAAGAATTATTCCTGTTGTTTTAAAAAAATTAGATGCATTACATTTATTCGATGTAGCCCTATCTGCTGACGCTGAAATTAAAGGGAAACCGGATCCTTCCATTTATTTTAGTGCTGCTAAAAAGTTGGGTGCAAACCCTGATGCATGCTTAGTAATTGAAGATTCCTATTCAGGAATGTTGGCCGCAAAAAATGCAGGAATGCAGGTCATTGCTTTTACCAATGGGGGTAAAGTCAGAAATTTTGAAATTTCAGACCATCAAATAGACAGCTTTGAAATGGATGCGATACCATTTTAACTGGTAATTAGCAACTTTAATTATTGAGCCAAAATTTACTACTTGGATTTTCTGAGCAATCAAATTCACAGTTAATCTCAAAAAATTCGAATTAATCCCTGCTTTAATAATTCATTTTTCTCAAGATTGAGCTCTTGACCAAATAGGGTTCTGATGAGTGGTATGAGTTCAATTGCCAATTCCTGTAGGTGTATTGATAACATTAGAGGGGGGTTGTCTTATGATCTTGGACGGGAATTTGTGGGAAATAAATACAAATTTAATTTTTAATGCAATTCTAATTTCTGTCCGGTAGGATGCTATATATAAAAATTACAATTGGATTGCGAATGATTTTACGGCAAAAATCGAATGATTAAACCCTTATGTGAGGAAAGGGTAAGGGTTTATATTATGTGCCCAAATAACATATATGATTAGAGAGACACTATAATGAATGTGAAATGACAAAAAGAATATTAATCATAATCCTATTTTTGAGTAGCTATCAGTACTCTTCAGCTCAGGATGACAATTTGAGATGGTTAGATATTGAGCTTTCAAATTACCAATATCCCTATGCGGTTTCTTACTTGCCATTGAACATTCAAGACCAAGATTTGAAAATGGCCTATATGGATGTGAAGCCTGACCAATACAATGGGAAAAATATTGTTTTATTCCATGGAAAAAATTTTAATGGGGCTTATTGGGAAACAACGATTGAAGCCCTAACTAAGGAGGGGTTTCGGGTGATCGTTCCGGATCAAATCGGGTTTGGGAAGTCTTCTAAGCCGGCTAATTTCCATTATACCTTTCAACAACTTGCCCGAAACACCAAGGCAATATTGGATGCATTACAAATTGAGAAATCGGCCATTTTAGGCCACTCCATGGGAGGGATGTTGGCTACCCGATTCGCTTTGATGTATCCTAATTTTACGGAAAAACTTATTCTAGAGAATCCCATAGGCCTTGAAGACTGGAAACTCAAAGTTCCCTATAAGCCAGTTGAATGGTGGTATCAGAATGAATTGAAAAAGAATTATGAGGGAATAAAAAAATACCAGCTTACTAATTATTATGACAATAAGTGGAAAGCTGAATACGATCAGTGGGTTAACTTGTTGGCAGGTTGGACGCTTAATTCATCCTATGAAACCATAGCTTGGAATTCGGCGCTAACATACGATATGATTTTTACCCAGCCCGTGGTGTACGAATTCAAAAATATCTCTGCGCCTACCTTGTTAATTATCGGTACCAGAGATAGAACGGCATTGGGAAAAAATCTGGTATCGGAGAAATTAAGTAAAACCATGGGTTTATATGATGAATTAGGTAAAATTACTAAGAACCGGATACCAAATGCTGAGTTGGAGGAACTTTCTGATGTTGGTCATTTGCCCCATATTGAGCGTTTCGAAGGTTTTATCACTCCTTTGATTAATTTCTTAAAAAAATAATTTGTTTTTTTAGGG
>NZ_CAXBOC010000143.1:0-10932 GCF_963976465.1 uncultured Cyclobacterium sp.
TCAATGAAAACCTCAGTCCATTGACGCAACGGTATAGGAATAGGTTTAACTGGTTTTCATACCATATTGAGATAAAAGAAATTCCTAACTATGACAAGGTTTATGTCCATATAGGAAATACGCATAAAGACACAGAAGGATGTATTCTAATTGCGGACGGGGTCAATGCAGCCAATCCTGAAAAAATGATCCTACAATCTCAGAAAGCTTACGAACGCTTCTATAAAATGGTATATCCAAAGATAAACCAAAATGAGCCCTTAACTATCAATATTCTAAACGAAAATTGGTTGGAGCGACTTACTAAAAATCAGCAGCTAGTCAACGCCTAATAAATGATTCAATAACCAATACAGACCGATATACTCCATGGAAAAAAGCCCTTCATCCGTCGATAATCAGGACACAAAGTCTTCCTTTATATCCGAACGAAATTATTTGATAATCCATATCATTTCGATAGTAGTAATCGCTCTTGCTGCCCTGATTTTCATAGTGCCTAGCATGGAAAGCGCCAACCATGCCTTTGCTATCGGCTTTGTGATCATTGTGGCCTTAAGTTTTATCTACGGCTTAATCGCAAGACATATTAGTCCCAAGGTAAAAGACAGGAATCCAAATTTTAACCCATACCATACTTTTTTCTTTAAAGGAACGGTCATCCTTTCTGTCATCCTGGTCATCTTTGCAATTCTCGGTGCCCTCTTTGTTTACATTGAGCATGACAATCTATTTCAGGCGGTAGGCCTTGCCACCACTGTCATCTGGATCGCATTATTCCTCATTTACTTTATGTGGTCTGTTTACCATTACAATATAAATTACGGCTTAACAGACCAGGATTGGCAACGCATTTATGATTTCAGAGACATGCACAGCAAAGGCATTCCTGTAAAAGCTTCTGATCTGGAAATGCCCGAACACAATCCGTATAAAAGTCAAACTTTCGGCTTACCTCCGGGAACAGTAAGGGGCATGATCGCTTTTACCCTGCTGATGGGAGGAATGTCATTGTTGATCGTCAGCTTTGGAACACAATATTCCGGAGTAGATGCAGCCTTATTGAGTCAACAATTTGAATTTTTTGAAACCGCCTTCTTAATGATGATCGCTTTCTATTTTGGGGACAAGTCTCTAAAATACTTACGCGAAAGGTGGGTACCTAAACAAAACAATACCCAAAACGGTGGGCAAGTTCAAAATAATCAATCCCTGTCCCCTTCTTCCTCTCAAGAAAGCAAGGCAATGGTTCCTATGGACAGTCTGGAATTAGACAATGCTTACTTTGACAATGAAGATAGGATCTTTTCCATTGAAAACGGCCTTCAACCTGCAGACGTACCTCCGGCTAGCCAGCAAAGGTCTTTGTTATCCACTTCATTTGAAGCACAACCCGAAATAAGTTTACAAAGAGAAGAATATGTTCAAATCAAAGACAACACCAATAGCAAATTGCTAAGTGACATGGACATAAGGATCGCCTTGGATGAATTGGAAGCGAAGGAAAATATAAAAATAAGCCTACCGGTAATAAAGGCATTGGTTAAGGTGGAATCTGCAGGCCGTGGACACCTAAGCGATGGAAGGGCGAAAATTCTATTTGAAGGACATAAATTTTGGTACTGGCTTAATGCGTTCGGAAAAGACCCTGAAGCATTAAGTGTAGGCCATGAAGACATTATCTATAAAAAGTGGACAAGAGCCCATTACAGGGTAGGTTTAAAAGAATACGACAGGCTTGAAGAAGCCAAAAAAATAGATCCTAAGGCGGCCATTTATTCCACTTCCTGGGGTTTGTTCCAAATACTTGGTGAAAACATGGAACACAATATAAAATCCAGAAATTATAAGGATGTAGCCGAATTTGAAGCCAAACAACATGAATCAGAATATTTCCATTTCTTGGATTTTCTGGCATTTATTAAAATTAAGAAGGTACGTGGCAAAGCCCTGATTGAGTACATTTCTGAATCAAATGAAGGAAATTACGATTGGGAATCTTTTGCCTATGGATATAATGGAAGTGGCTATAAGGTCAATGAATACCACCTCAAAATGAAACACTTCTATGAGCAATTCAAAAATGAGCAAACATGGAAAGCTTAAAATCGAAAATGCTCCATATGGCCTTTCTCTTCGGTGTTATAATTCTAATTAGCAGTTGTAAAGAAGAAAAGAGAGGCTTGGTTATAGGTAAAATACAACAGGCAAGTGACTTGGTGGTTACAGAATTTGTTGTGGACAAGGTCGTTTTCGGAAAGAAGGAAAAAAACATACTTTTTGTGCCCGTTAATGAAGCCTCATTTTTAGCTTACTCTAGAGCCAAAATTAAAACAGGAATCAACCTAGAAAAAATAAAAGAAGAGGACATTTTGATTGAAGGGAATAAAATAACCCTTTATCTTCCTACAATTGAAGTGATAAATTTCTCCTATCCTCCGGAGGATTTTATAGAAGATTCATTGGTGTCCAATCCAAAACGTTTTTTGAACTCCATTAACCTGGAAGATCAAGAAACTTTCTTTAGGCTTGCAGAAATGGATATTAGAGACCAGCTTCCTTATATGGGCTTGGTGGAAACCAGTCAAAACCATACCAGGAAATTGATGCATACTTTGCTAAAAAACTTTGATTTTGAGGAGATTTTTATCCATTTCAAAAGTGATTCTTTGAAAGTCCGGCAAATACAAATTTCAGACAATACCATAAATCCATGATAGGTCAAATTCTTGGTAGTGCTCGCCTCATTATCCAAATACTGCTTGTGGTTGCCGCAGTAGTATTGGTGTACATGTGGAATCCAATGAATGTATTTGGAGGGAAGGCCACATTAAAGCCTACAGCCAATATGGTTTCAGAAATTAGGGAAATTGGCGAAATGATCACTGCTGAATATTATGGGGAAGTATTGACTTCTATTGATGAAGTACAAATTGATTTTCAACAGGAACCCCAAATTAATTTACAGGCAGAAGCTACATTTGATAAAATTCAGGAAGAAATTGATAACCTGAGAAACTTCCATAAGCTTACTTTAGACCAACGCCTAGAGATTGGCGATCCCGATAATGAACTTAAAAGAAGGGTAAGGACAAAAACATTGGTAAATGAAGTAGGAAAAAGCAATATTCTTGAAAAACTCAATTATCTGGGCGATTGGCAAAACACCAGTCGAATGCTCTTTTTCAATGAAGTTTTATCTTTTATTTATCTGAAGCAAAATGATAAGGAAGATGTCATTACAGAGCCATTAAGAGAAAATAGGTTAACAAAAACCTTGGAGAAATGGTATCTAGACGATTCCAATGCCGAATGGTCCACCGAAGCATTTACCTTAGATTACTTTTCCAGTAAATTATCTGACCTTCCGCGGAGTGAGGCGAAGAAAAAGTTAGCCATGATTGGTAGGGGAACAGTAAAAGCCGGTTTTGATTTTAAAGATTTGCAAAGCCATATGTACTACCTCAATGAGGAGGTGGGCGAATTGCATATTTTTGGATTGGCTCCTAAAATCTTAAATGCCGACATTAACCCATGGTTTATACCTGAAAAAGGAATCCCGGGTTTTGACCTACTGACCTACAATGGCAAGGTAAACTTTAAAGATAGCAAGAAAGTAAAAATCTATGCGGTCCAGAAGCTAAAAACCAATGCGAGAACTGCTGGAATAATTGAACAGGCTGAGTTAAATGGGGGTCAAACGATTAGTCGGTTAGTCAATTTACTTACAGAAGTAGAAGTCAAAAAGGTAATTTTTCACCATGATGAAATCATAGACCTTACCAAAGAAATCCAGAAGGATCACTATATCAGCTATGAAGAAGCTGCATTGTTTGAAAGGACGCTTGAAGTAGAATTGGACAAAATTGATTCATTGAAGGAGGCTCAAGAGGATAGGTACAATAACAGGAATTTGGCCGAAAATAAATTAAACACACTGGTTCAAATGCTCAAACAATTACAAACGAATGAGTTTGAGGATCAAAGCTTAACTTATAACCATTTTGCTACCTTTTGGTACCGTATCAGTGTAGATGGACTTATAGATGAGAAGGATTGGACGAAGATTATTAACACCAATAAGGAAATGGTAAACAATCGGACTGCTGCACTGTGGACAAACATGGACACCTTATTGTTAAGAGCCCAATGGAATGTAGGCTTACACCAAATGCTACAAGATTCAATAGCCATTGGCGAATATCTTCCAAAAACCATGGCCCTGCGTGACTGGGAAAATAGGGACTTGAGAATCCCTGTTAGAAACATCGCTTTAGACCTTACAGATTCAATCGTTTCATTTGACCAGTTCGATCCAAACAATGAAATAAGAGACAGCCTCTTACATTTGATAAGTTTAGAAAAATATCAGCCTGCTGAATGGGATAAATGGATAAAGGAAAAAGAAAGTATTGCAAACATTGGGAAAAAAGACTCCTTGAGCTCTTTTGCCAATAGCCCTTCAAAGTTCTGGTTATACCATAAAGACGATCCGAATCATATTAAAGAAGTAAATATTCCTTTGAATAAAATAACTTTTCCAATGTTACTTGGTTTGGACATTCATAACAATGTGGAGATTGGCAATCATATTGTATTTAAATCGTCAGAGAACCTATTGGAAGATCTAAAACAGCCCAATTCCGGCCAGGAAACTGGCTTGACTGATAGTCAGCTTGATGGTTTAGAGCAGCATTTAACCAACCTTTACACCCAACACCAAGCTTATCATAACCGAGATTTCCTCACCAGGGCCAATCATTGGTTTACTGAGAAAATGGAAAGCAAATCCGGAATTCTTGACAAGTTCAAATAAAGCTTGACAATCCGATACCTTATCAGGGAATCCATCGTTAAGGTTTAAAATAGGTTTCAAAAACATTACCGGCAAAAAACTTACCGAAAGAACTGATGGCCTTTCTTCCCTCTTCTTTGGTTTTTGGGTGCATGGCCTTAACAGTTCTCAACTGCTTAAGCAGGTCTGAAACCTTGATAACCAACTTACCCTTGCCTACAATATTCCCGGCAGGGGAATTCCCTTCATAAAGCGTAATAAAAAGGGTTGTCGTATCCTTCCAAGCATCCACTACATTGTCGTTGTGGATGTCTTTAAAACCTTCAAAATAAAAATTATCACCTTCAGGGCTGATAAGTTCTGCTGTATAATTCATCCGCTTTCTTTCACTATCCCCCTCATCTTGAATAAATAAATTAAAATCACCATTGTAAGCAGAGATGGCTTCTTTACATATTGCAGGAGCACTCATACTACCAACCATTTTACCTGCATGTTTCTCATTGGTAATAAATGCGTCAATGTCTTCCGTTTGAATGGTTAGGGTAAACTCAAATGTGGTATTATCGATTTTCCCTTTGGCAAAGCCTTTTTCAAAATCTCCCTTTTCACCAATACCAATAAAGCCCTTCATGGTTTCAGTAAATTGCACCCCGGTACCTGTGATTTGATTACCAACCGGCTTGGATGGAGCCACAAAATCATAATTCATATCATAGCCTTTCTCCTCAGCAATAAGCTTACAACTCCTTTCAGTCAGTGCACTGATAGTTAAGAGGGGATTGGTCCCTACGGGTCTAGGTATTATGGCTCCATCTAATACATACAAGCCATCGTGTAAGGCGGTATCACTTTCTCCTGAATACACCTGCCCCTTATGATCCACTACACCGCTATCCACACTGTCTCCCATCCCACATCCTCCCAATGGGTGTACAGTTACCAGATCATAATTCATCAAATTATTCCATGTCGGATTGGGTATTTTAGTTCCTCCCAAAGCCTGAGTGGCACTGAACATCTCTCCACTAACTTTCTTAAAGATCTCCTGTTTACCTACACCTTCCCAATTTAAGTTTAATTTCCCTTCATCATCCATTTTCATGACTCCATTTCCATCATCATGCGTCATCACCAAATAGATTTGGGTATGGGCAACTGCGCCATGAAAAGCTCCTAAAAAAAGGCTTCTCAACTCTCTTAACTTTTCTTTAAAGTAATCTTTAAATCCTCTGTCCGTGTCTTTTCCCACCAACCTAGAAAAAGCAATCAAGGCCTTAGGCATTAAACTTCTTATTGGACCCGGAACGGTTCCTTCCTCAAGGGTCATTCCCGAAGATAAATCTTTGCGTTCTCTTAAGTCGATGATACTGGTGATACAAGGTCCTACATTAGCTATTTGATCCGTTCCCTTATTTCCCAAGCCTATGCCATTGATCCTTTCATCATTGTTATAGCCAAAACCAAGTACATCACCATTGCCTGTAAACCTCATTCCCAATCTGTCAGAAACCTTTAAACCTTTTTTGACAGAACGGAAAAGAATTTCCGTAGAGCCCAAAGAACCGGCACTTAGCACCACATTCTTTGCCCTGACAAACAATAGTGGTGCATCAAAATTATCTCTGCCAATACCAATTGGATGGTAGTAAACCTGCCAATATGATTTAAACTTTTTGACATACCGGACATTAATGGAGGTAAAAATATCTGCCCCATGGTTAAACGCATCCGGTAAATAGTTCATTGCCGTGGTATTCTTTGCGCCTACATTACAGCCCGTAACACAGTCCCCACAATTTGTACATTTTGGTTGCTCAACACCAGCGTGATTGGTTTTATTTTCAAAATTTACATTGATATCCAATAAACCAAAGTGGGCCGACATATAATCAGCTGATTTGCGCATGGCTTCGGTTTTTTTCAGCACCGGGTAACCATTTTTATTTTCAGGGTATGGATTGGGCTTCAGCATATCCCATGCCCTATCTACCCCTTCTTCAAAGGAGGCCAAGTCTTGCCTTATTGGCAAGGGCCACATTTCATCCTGCATTACCCTTTTCTCCGGTTTAATGGAGACGTTGGCATTTACTAAGGAAGTGCCACCCAGCCCACAACCTTTAAATACATTAATGCCATTTCCCATGGTAAATTCATAGAGACCGTTTTTTTCAAGACTCGTAGATTTCCCCTTTATGAAATTCATTTCTTTTGAGGCACCCAGTAAGGTATCGGGAAATTCCCCGGGCAAAAACTCTTTCCCTTTCTCAAAAAGACAAACAGACTGCCCGGCACGAGCCATTCTAGAGGCTGAGATGCTACCTCCATATCCAGAACCTATAATCACATAGTCATATTCCGGTTGTATACTGCCGAGGGGTTTAGCTAATTTTTTCATTTTTTATAAATATTGGGTCCTCTATCAATTCATAGTTAATGGGTCCTCCTTCAAAACGAGGATTTTTCTCAGTTCCTACTTCTTTCCAATTGCTAACTACATTTTTTACACCTATTGGGTAAATGGTAAGCCCTTCTTTGGTTACCGAAATTCTCAAAAAGTTTTTATACCCTTCCCATCTATAAGAAGAGGACGCCTCAGTAATGTGGTTCTTTAAAAGGCTAACACTTACCGTTAAATAAAGGCCAAAAATCAAGCAACTTATAAACCCACCCAGAACTACCATCTCAGCGGTAAACAGGGCTATTTGTTTACCATTATCCACCTCAAGTCCCCAAACGGTTAGGTTCATATAGGAAAAAAGCCACAATAGGAAATAAAAATTAATCACATGAAGCAGACCATGAATCACACCTGCGATATAATTGAGTTTCTTTTTTCCTGAGCTGGTATCAGTAAATAATATTAAGCCGGCAAATAATAAGAGGTTAAGAAAAAGAGCTGTAGGAAAGTGTAACAAATTAGAACCTATGACGCTCAAAATTTGAGACAATTCACCTTGGAAAAGGTCGAATTCAGATAATTTTTCCATCAAACTTTCCCCTCCGGTAGGCTTTGTTTGGAGTATCCATGTGGTAAAGACATTGTAAGTCCCAAAAAACAACAACATCGTAAGGCTAAAAAACGGAAAGGCGAGGTTTAGCAAACTAAGTTTGGTAGATCCTGATTTTGAGGGGAATGTTTTCTTTAATTCCGCTTTTCTTTCATGGGTACCTATTATTTCTTCTTTTAAAGTATGAGTAGGATGCATAAAGGCCCCGCCGCCACCGGCAGTAATAAAGTGACATGGCTTGGTTTCGTCTTTTATGGTTTCATACCTGGCATAATGGTGCAAATCACCTGTTAATATTGCTTCGATATTTATTGACTTGTTTTTTTCTTCGTAGTCTTTTTCACCTTGACCCAATAATACCTTATCAATAAAAAATTGTAGCCTATCAAAAGAGTCATTTTTTGTGTCGAAAGATTTGTAAACCCAAGAAGGTTCAGAAGTACAAAGGATCACTTTACTATTGGCGTTGAAATGCTCTTTGGCAATTTTTTTAAAGAAGCATATTTGGGGATAATCAATATCAGCATTCAACTGAATATCAATGGCAATAACCCAGTAATCATAGGGAAGTTTGAGTGCAAAATAGCTTCTGTTTTGCTGGGTTTTCCAATTTCCCAAGGAACGCTTTTGCGTAAATAATCTTAAAAAATTAGTCAATCCATCATACCAATCATGATTTCCTGGAATAGCAAATACATCCGGACGTTCTATGGCTTTTTTATCTTTTGGAAAAGCAGCTGTATAAGGCCCCCTCAACCTATTGTCATATTCTATATTTTCGGGGGTGGGGTAAACTTCATCTCCACCCATTATTAGCACATCCCCCCTTTTGAGGATTTTCCCTCTCAGTTCCAATTCCTCTCTGGCCAATAGACTGGCCATTGTATAGGTGGAGTTAAATCCATCCCCTAAATCGGATATATAGTCAAACCATAATGCTTCTTTTTTGGAATAATCAAAAGGCTTGCAATCTTGATCAAGTGCTGCCTGGAGCTCTCTTCGGTCAGCAAAATTTCCAAAAACAGAAGACAAGACTGTTTTAACACTTGTGAAAGCCAATTGCTTAGGGTCATACCAATTGACCATTGGTTTTCTTTCAAACTTCATTCTTCAATAGTTTTTGTAACATCCTATATTTAAACACCAAACCGGCATTTGATCCACTTTTCTTTTTGGCTAAGCTTAACAATACCCCTTTAAGCCTAGAAAAGAAGGCCTGATAAAGGGTTCCTGCCATTAAATCGTTTTTTTCTGACAAAGAGGATAATTTCAAGTCTATAGATTTAAAAGCAAGACCCATTAACCAATACTTGGGGCCAGAACACTTTAATTCAGCTTTCAAAATATACTTATTCTCTTTATCATTCAATGCGGTCTCTATTGTCATAGAGGCATTTCCGTTAACATTTTTGACAATCTCAACCGAAGTTTCACCGCCAATCATTTCCACTTTACTCTCCTCGAAATAAAGACTTGAAAAAGCTTCTAGAATTTTAAATTCATTGCTAAAAGAAAGTCGCAAGAAAAGATGGAAAACAACTTGATGTCTTTTTTCTCCTTCCAAAATCTCTCCCGAAAATTCCATTGGGATACAAAAATAATCTCCTGAATCTATGGTCTGGGTGGCACTAAAATCAAGTACATCACCTTTTTCCGGCAGTGAATTGAGATAGTTTTTGGCATCCTGATACCCCATATTAATCAGAGCCCTTGCCGTAATTTTCTTTAGAAACAATTCAGGATCCAGGGGCAAGGGGAGCTTTGGCTTTACTACAAAAACTTGAATTTTTCGGGTTTGACCATAGGGCGAATGTCCTAGGTCAATTAGTTGATTGATCCATTTTATTTGCTCAAACTCTTCAAAAATCGCCCCATTGGCACTCATTTCAATGGAGTGCACGTACTGGTTAAGCGAACCTGATAAATAACTCGGGTAATTGCCAATTCCCCAAATCAACCATAAGTCTTCTGCTCCTCTTTTCACTGCCTCCAGTAAATTGGCATCTTTTACCCAAACCGCATCAATAAACCAATCATCCTTTACTTTTAAGGCTGGCATCAAAATTGGCAAAGACACTCCTGCTAACAGGTGGTTTTCTTCTACCTTCCCTGAAGGTATGGTATCCACTGTTTTTTTGGTGAAATTGCAAACTGAAAAAGTAACAGGTAATTTTAGATTATTTATTTTTTCCACTGCCACACCAAAATGGGGCAAGACCTTATCCCGAATCCCATCTGCATCACCAAAAGCCCTGAGGTTCCATGGTCTAAAATATTCCTTTAGTTTGATAAAAGAAGTGAAATGGTTAAAGTTTAAAGTTTTCCATTTTTCAATGATATTTTCCACCGAATGTCCAGAGGCCAGCATGGAAGCATTGAATATACCACCTGAAGCCCCATCTGCATGGGAAAAGACCAAACCATCTTCCTGCATGGCTTTCATTACACCCGCTTGGTAAGCAACACGCATTCCCCCACCCGCAAGTATTAATGCACGGTTCGGTTGATTTTTAGATGGTTGCTTAGTCAATAACATTATAAATAAATTTTATAATAAAGCTTCGCTGAATAATGACAGTGTTCTTCCTTACAATGCTAAAACCTGTAGAAAGTTATGAATTACTTGTATTGAGCACACGTAAATAAATAAAGAAAATCAGTCCGGAAAATAGATCAAAAATGGCAACAGACATGGCTAAAATGGAGAACAAACCATTAAACACGCCTATTGATACTGCTATAAACGCTCCAAATTTTTGAAGTGCCGACCACAATACCACCTGTTTATTGGTTACAGCACTGTAAACTGCATGGAGCAGCATGCCTCCAAATAACGCCATAAACATGCCTACAATTCCGAAGAAATGTGCCGAAGATGCGGTTGCCACTTCCTTTCCTATAAAACCCAGCATAAAAGAAGGGGCTAGCATTTGTACCAACCCTGAGATTAAGGTTATAAATGCAATGAGTACCACCAACAATTCTGTGTACCTAGGAGTCAATCCAAATATTTTTTTTTCAGCCATTGTACTGGTGCTTTGGTTTTGCTTTTGCAATAAAGAAATACATGGTGATAAACCACATGATGGTTAGAATTATCCAGCGAACGTCGTTTAGAAACATCCA
>NZ_CAXBOC010000144.1:0-10883 GCF_963976465.1 uncultured Cyclobacterium sp.
TCCATTTCGTCTTTGTTAATGGATGAAGAAATCACAAAGATTTTTATGGGATGATCTAAGGTAACCTCTCCAATTTTATCCAATAATTGCCAACCATTCATCAGAGGCATATTGATGTCAGTAAGGATAACATCTGGTATAGGTTCATTGTTTTCAACCCGCTGGCGAAAGTCTTCCCATGCTTCTTCACCATTTAAGAAAAACAGTGCTTTTTTGGTAAAAGCGGTTATTTCTATAATTTTTTTAGTCCCAAAATTATAAAGTGGGTCATCATCTACTATGTATGTTAGCCCTATCTCACCCATAAAAAGTGTTTGTTATTTGAAACATTAATTGAAGATAGAGATTTCATATAGACTATCACTGGTTAAACTATTCAATACTATCTAGTAAGGGTCAAGAAGTTAATCTTCCTTAAAACAGCATCTTTAGTCGTTGTGGGTGGCCAAAACGCCAAAGAACTGTTTCATGTATGTTTGGTAACTCTCTACAAAAAATAACGAATTGCCAAACAAAGCTAAATTTAAATCATTTAATTTAATATTTTCTATATTTAGCTTTAATTTTTCCTAAAATGGAGACGAATATCAGATCTCAATTGTATAATTAGATTTAAAATGTTTCAAATCAAAGTTTGTTTTATATAGGGCTTGGTCGTTTCAATAAGAACATATTTTTCTATGAAGGGGCATTTTTGTTTTTTTTCATTTACTTTACAGTATTAAAAGTATTAAGACCTAAATACAACCTTTCTATGAAACCATTATTTTCGATTGCGGTAATTTTATTATTTATAGCTTTTGGCTGTCAGTCAGGAGGAAATGTAGAAACAAGTGAAGAATCAAAAGAAATGAAAAATACTTTAAGCGCTGAAAAACCCTTATTGAGGCATGTAGTCCTTTTTTCTTTTAAAGAGGAGTCAAGTCCAGAAGATGTAGCCAAAGTTGAGGAAGCATTTATTGGGCTTCAAGATAAAATTCCTCAGATTGTAGGTTTTGAATGGGGGACCAATAATAGTCCTGAGGGATTAAACAAAGGGCTGACCCATTGTTTTTTGCTCACTTTTGAGAGTGAAGAAGACAGGGACGCTTATTTGCCTCATCCTGCCCATAAAGCATTTGGCGAAGTGTTAACGCCTCATTTAAAAGATGTTACTGTGGTTGATTACTGGACCAAATAAATTTAAATGGATAAAGCAATGCCATTTCAATTTGATGGCATTGCTTTATCCATTGGTTGTGATAAGTTATCCCATTGTACCACAGCCTGTAGAATTGGAAAAATGCTGCATTTAAATCTATGACTTAATGTTTATGCGGCAAGGTTTTTTCATCCATGCTTACATCTTTCTCAGAACGAATCTGCATGCGGTAATATACCAGGATTTCCTCGGCGCCTTCAGTCAGGACGGCATCTTGAGCAGCTTTGGCAATTGCCATTAATTTTTCTTCCGGACCTTCCATTACAGTTTCGAAGGGAGTAACCTCGTATTTCACTCCTGATGCAGCAATAACTGCTATGGCTTTGTCTACCAATTCGTAGCTGTCCCGGTCTTTACTTTTAGGGACTATCTGGATTCCAAGATTTATATTTTTCATGATGCTATTTATTGAATTGATTCATGGTTTTTTCCAGCCCTATAGTGCTAAACGCTGTGATCATGTCAATGGTTTTGTCCATATATATTGGCAGGGTATCGATTTCTTCCTGTGACCACCTTCCCAATACATAATCTATTTGCCTACCTTTTGGGTAATCATCACCAATTCCAAACCTGAGACGTGCATAATTTTGGCCACCTGTTAGTTCTTCGATATTCTTTAAGCCATTGTGCCCGGCGCTAGATCCTTTGGGCTTCAATCGGAGTTTGCCAAAAGGGAGAGCCAAGTCGTCTACTACAACCAAGACATTCTCTTTTGGTATCTTCAAGGTTTTCATCCAGTAATTAACGGCTTTTCCACTCAAATTCATATAAGTGGTAGGTTTGATTAAATGCAATTGTCGACCTTTGTGTTTGAGCAAGGAGGTAAAAGCAAGCCGGTTACTTTCCCAGCTCAAATTCTTCTGATCAGCCAATCTGTCTAATACCAGAAAACCAATATTATGTCTTGTCAATTCATACTCCGGACCGATGTTTCCCAGTCCAACAACAAGGTATTTCATACGCTTTTTCGCCTTTTACAATCTTTAATTTTTAAAACTAAATAGTTATAGCCAATTAAGGAGTAGGATATTCAATGAAAAACTTCTTTCTAAAGGAGTTAATCCAATAAGCCAGGAAAGTAGGGTAACAGCCTTTGTTTTTCATCAAAGCTCATTAATTCACCAATAGGTTATTGGGCTTCTCATGCATTGGATGGCCCTACTTAAAGGTGAAGATAAAAAAATCCTGTTCCGTGAAAAACAGAACAGGATTAAAATTTTATAAGAGAAATGGCAAGGATTATCCTTCTTCTTCCTCCTCATCGCCTTTCTTACCTCTCAAGGCTCTTGGAACACCTACGGTGGCAATTGTTACGTTTGGACTGTTAAGTAATTCAAACTTCTCAACACTTAGGTCTCCTACTTTTACAGATTTACCCAATTCAAGGGTTGAGATATCAAATGGAATCTCATCGGGAAGGTCGTTAGCAAAACCTTTAACCAATAGGGTTCTGGTTTTGATTTCCAATTTACCACCTTTGATGATACCTGGAGAAGAACCGTAAGGTTTCACAGGGATTTCCATCTTAATTGCCTTTTTATCGCTAAAAGCTAAAAAGTCTGCATGAAGTAAAATTTCACTTACCGGGTGAAATTGCGCTTCTCTAAGAATTGTTTTAATGACAGTTCCTTCAATATTCAGATCCACCATATGTACTTCAGGTGTGTAGATTAAGTCTCTGAATAATATAGCCGGTGCTACGAAGTGAATTTGTTCTTTAATACCCGGTCCGTAAACAACACAAGGAACATTTCCCTCTTCGCGGATTGCGTCAAGAGATCTTCTGTCGAGATTTGCTCTTTTAAACCCTATAATCTCAAGTGATTTCATAATTTATGTTTGGTTAAAATAATAAATGCTTAAATAAATAGTGAACTTATAGAGGAGTTTCCTGTAACTGCATGAATTGCCTTTGCAAATAAATCTGCTACTGTTAACACCTTTATTTTAGAGGATTCCTGTCTTACTGGGATTGTATCGGTTATGACCAATTCGGAAAGAACGGAATTCTCAATATTTTCATAGGCCCTGCCAGACAAGACTCCATGAGTGGCAATGGCTCTAACCGAAGTTGCTCCCTTATCCATTATGATTTGGGCGGCTTTGCACATGGTTCCGGCAGTATCGACCAAGTCGTCTATCATCACCACATCTTTTCCTTTTACATCTCCAATCAACTGCATAGACGCCACTTCGTTGGCCCTTTTTCTGTGCTTATCACAAACGACCATGTCTACCTCAAAATGCTTGGCGTAAGACCTCGTTCTACCCACTCCTCCAACATCCGGAGAAGCAAATATAAGGTTTCCTAAATCCAGGCTTTTTAAATAGGGCACAAAGATAGCTGATCCATTCAAATGATCCAAAGGAATGTCAAAGAATCCCTGAATTTGTCCTGCATGAAGATCACATGTCATGATGCGGTCAGCACCTGCGGATGTAATCATGTTGGCAATAAGTTTGGCGGCAATACTAACCCTGGGCCTATCTTTTCTATCCTGTCGTGCATATCCAAAATAGGGAATTACAGCACAAACTTTGTATGCACTGGCTCTTTTGGCTGCATCTATCATCAGGCATAATTCTAATAGGTTATCTGCTGAAGGATTTGTGGATTGTATCAAAAAGACATTACAACCTCTGATCGATTCATTATAACTTGGTGACATTTCTCCATCGCTGAATTTAGCTAGGGTCAAGTCGCCAAGTGCTTGGCCATAGGATTTGGCAATACTCTTGGCCAAATGGGGAGTATTTGAACCTGAGAAAATTTTTGTCTCGGGCATGATATTATTTTTTTAGGTGGATTTTGTACAAAGGAATAACAAATGTAAGAAAAAAATGATGGTTACCTTTTCTTGATAAAAATAAAAAATTGGTAGTTCATATTTTTGAATCACCTAAAAGCCTTATAATTCTAAATTGTCATAAGTCTCATTTAAATAATCAATTTCTTCTATGATCCGCTGTCCTAGATCAAAAAGGGGTTTGTCTTCTTTGGCTTTTTCTATTTGATTCGTTAATTCTAAAAGGATGAAAAAGCCTGTGGTACCAGCTGAATTTTTTATTTTTTTAATAATTTGTAATAAAAAAATTTTGTCCTGTGACTGGAGAGCTTGTTTTAAATAAGTTTTATTCTCTTGTAGGTTTTCATGGGCAATTTTCAATAATTCCTTTCCTATTTCCTTGTCTCCGTCGAATAGATTCAATAGATGTACTTTATCGAAATGTTTAGGCTTATAAACAGTGTTGCTCTCCAATTCTTCTTTTTCTAATGAATCTGAATTTATAGGCCTAAGAAGCTTAATAATTTTTTCTGTTAATTTGTCCTGTACCAAAGGTTTGCTCATGTAATCGTTCATGCCTGAATCAATGCATCTTTCTTTCTCTCCTTTAACTGTTCCGGCTGTCAATGCTATGATTGGGATTCCTTTGCCATGATCAATTGTCCGAATGGCCTTGGCAGTCTCATACCCGTTCATTATAGGCATCTGAATATCCATTAAAATTAAGTCAGGTTGATTTTTAATCACATGTTCGTAGGCCATTAGCCCATTTTCTGCTTCAATTATATTGATGGTAGGACTTATTTTTGACAAAATTATTTTTGACAACTTCATGTTCACTGGATTGTCTTCAGCAATCAGGATATTAAATTCCTGATTGGTTAAGAAATTTTGATCTATTCCTGATTCTGATGGACTTTGAGAAAATTCACTGTAACTGGGGTTTTGCAATTTTTGAAACACTTTATCAATTTGATGGTTTTTAATTGGCTTAATTAAGCGATGATGTACGTTTAGTTTAACAAGTTTTTCCTTGTCCAACTCATTGTCATTTGAGCTGGATAGAAGTACTACTGGAACTTTCGCTATATTTTGGTTGCTTAGGGATCGGATTTTTTCTATTGTTTCAATACCATTAAGAAAGGGCATTCGTAAATCCATTAACACCAAATCCAACGGCCATTCTTTTTCCAATACTTGAAGGCCTTCCAGTCCATTGGTTGCTTCAAGGCATTGTATGTTTTTTACTTCTAGAATTTCTTTCACCAAATATAGATTGGTTTGATTGTCGTCCACCACCAAAACTTTGTTTAAGCCATGGTTTTCGCTCCACTTTTCTTTCTCTCCTTCTTCAGATTTCAGGTGAAGATCAAAATAAAACAAGCTCCCTTGGTTGGGCTCGCTTTTTAGTTCGAGTTTACTACCCATTAAGCCCAATAATTTATTAGAGATGGTTAATCCTAGACCTGTACCGCCAAATTTTCTTGTAGTACTTGCATCTTCTTGGGAAAAAGCATCAAATATTTTAAGCTGCTTGTCATAAGATATGCCTATTCCTGTATCTTTTACAGAAAATCGGAATTTTATCGTTTCATTATTGGGGTCATTTTCGAGGGTTTCCACCTTCAATTCTACCTCTCCTTTATGCGTGAATTTAATTGCATTCGTTAGGAGGTTTACCAATACCTGTCGTATTCTAATGTCATCACCATATACAAATCGAGGTAAATGAGGAGAAAGGTTAAGGATGAGCTCCAGACCCTTTGAATGGGCCTGATAATTTATAATATCCGCTACCTGAGTACCCAGTTCAAATATATCCACCTTGTCAATGGACAATTCCATTTTACCAGCTTCAATTTTTGAGAAGTCTAAAATGTCATTTATGAGATCTAATAAGGAATGAGCCGAATGGTAAACGGTCTTCATGTACTGAAGCTGGGTCTCAGTTAAAGGTGTTTTCATCAATAAATCAGAAAAACCTATCACACCATTCAACGGTGTTCTAATTTCGTGACTCATATTGGCTAAGAAATCAGATTTTGCCCTGTTGGCATTTTCTGCACTCTCTTTGGCAGCTTTGAGTTGGCTATCAAATTCCTTTCTTGCACTAATATCTTGAAAGGTGCCGTACATAAGTAGTGGCTTTTCTTCCTGATCCCAAGAAAATACTCTACCAATTTCAAGGACCCAAACCCAGTGGCCATCCTTATGCTTTATGCGGATTTCACATTCATAAACTTCCGTCTCTTTATTAAAATGTTTAGCCAGGCCTTCTTTTTTAAGTGCCATGTCTTCGGGGTGGCATAAATTGTTCCAGTCTTCCTGAAATAAGATGGTTTGCTCGTCAATACCATAACCTATAATTTCCCAAAATCTTTGGTTAACTAAGATTTGATTGGTGCTCATGTTCCATTCCCAAGTTCCTGTATTGGTACTGGTAATGATCGCATTGAGCCGTTTCCCGTTTTCTAATAAAGCCATTTCAGCTTTCTTTCTTTCACTTATATCGTTGGTTATACCAACCATGCCTGTTATCTCCCCGGTTTCGGTTTTCAAGGGCAATTTAGAAATTAAACAGAAACGTTTGGTTCCATTTTTCTGTTCAAGGACAACCTCTTTATTGATGATACTTTTCCCGTCTTTTATCACCAATTCATCTTCAATTCTAGAGGCTTTGGCAGTTTCTTTTTTAAATAATTCTTCGTCCTTTTTGCCCAGGACTTCTTTCTCATTTGATAAACCGATGTACTCTAATTCCTTTTGATTAATGAGTGTCTTTTCAAAATTTGTGTTTTTTGTATAAATATTTATTGGGATGTTATCAATTATAGTTCTAAGAAGGGTGCGCTCCTTGTTGATAGATATTGCTGCAGCCTCCAGTTCCTCATGGGCTTCTAGGTAGCCGGAAGTATCCATTCCATTGCATAATACAAAAGGGGCTCCATACAATGGTTCAAACATGACATTGTTGATCTGGAAGGTAATCGTTTTTCCTGACTTGGAAATTAGCCTTCCTGTACCATTATATGCTTTATCGGATTTTATTTTTTGGAGGTATTCGGAGAAAATGTCTTTATTTACCACCAAGTCAAACATGTTTATTTTTAATAGCTCTTCCTTCGTGTATTCTAAAATTCTAATACCAGAATTATTGATATGTAAAATTCCCCCATCTAAATCATGCTTAATCATCAACCCCTGGGTGTTTTCGAAAAAATCCTGGTATTCTTTTATCGTCTGCTCAGTTTCGATTTCTTCACTTTTTTGTCTACTGATATTATTTACGATACATAATATATCATTATCAGTCAATAGCATTTTTTCAAAGGTCACTTCGAACCATTCGGTTTTGCCATTGATTTCAAGATTGTATTCATGTTTTTGCTTTTCTCCTGTTTGTAGTGCCTGGGTAAATAATTTCTGAAAAAGTTTAACCAAATCGGGTCTAAATCCGACTTCACTTATTTTTTTATTGAGAAATACTTTCGGAGGGAATTTTAAATGTTCTTCGTTGGCCGTGAAGTATTCTCTGAAAACTTGATCTTCATCTAGTAAAAATACAACATCTCCAATGTTTTTAAGTATAGTCCCCGTTTTTTGATTGAAGGAGCGTAGTTTGATTTCTTTGAAGCATAAATCGATTTGTTTTTCTATTTGCTCAGCAAAAACTTTTAAGGTTTTCCTTTGACTATCCAGAAGATTTTTAGGCTTATGATCAAAAATGCACAATGCACCAATAGGAAAACCTCCCGGTGAAAATATAGGATGACTCGCATAGTAAGTTACCAAGTTCCCCTCAAGTTCCAGTTGTTGCTGTAAAAAGCGAGGGTCTTTCGTTAAATCAGGAACCTCAAATTCTCCATCCCTCGTAACCAAATAAAAACCCTCTGACTGTTTACGGGAAATTTCACTTGTTTTTAAGCCTGATTTGGATTTAAACCACACCTTGTCATGTCCTAAAACAGTAACCAAGGCTATAGGCACATTAAAACTGTCAGCAATCAATCCGGTAATACTATCAAAAGTCAGATCAGATAAATCGCCTAGCGATTGAACAGTATTTACTGCCTTCAACCACCTGGAATCTTTTTCTGGGTCTTTATATACGGAAATGCTCATTTCAGATAAATACAGTCAATTAAATGGTGATTTTAAAGAAATTTACAAGTATTTCCTAAATATTCACTAGTAATTTTTAAACTTTTGACATGGAAAAATCCATGAAATTATTTGATAATCAAAATTATTAATTTATATAACATTTTTGATTATGTGAAAGTTAGAATTTTGAAATTTAAATATTTATAAGTAATCAGGAATGCTAATGGTTTCGATCAATTTTTTTTTAAGATGAAATGAATTTCCTAATATTCCTTTTAAAAATACCTTGTCTACATCATCTAAGCTTTAAATATGCTTCCAAATTTATTAGCTTTAATTGTTTTCTTTGAGAAGATTTTTAGAAAAAATAGGAAGAAAAAGAAGATAATTCAACTGAGAATTACTGTTTTTTGACACTGGCGGTAAATTATGAATGTAGCTTTGAATTTAAAATGGAAGGAATATGATACCTTTAGGATACTAATTTCAATAATTAATTTATGTTTGTTCAATGAAAAAAACACTTGAAAACAAATCATTTTTTTTGCTGGCAATCCTTGCCATTACAATATTGATGTCCGGACCTATTTATGGTCAGAAAGCAAAAGAATTAAGAGTGATGTCCTATAACATTCATCACGCCAATCCACCTTCAAAGCCTGATTTGATTGATATAGATGCGGTTGCCAAGGTAATAAACGCTTCCAAACCTGATTTGGTGGCCCTACAAGAGGTAGATGTAAATACCAAAAGATCAGGAGTTAACCTAAATCAAGCCAAAGAATTGGCCAAATTGACCGGGATGAACTATTACTTTGAGCCTTCCATGCCATATCAGGGTGGTGGGTACGGAAATGCTATCCTTTCAAAATTTCCCATTGAAAAACAGTTTTTTCTTCAATTGCCTGGCAAGGAAAATTCTGAGCCTAGATCTGTATTAATTGTACAAGTAACTTTACCCGGCAACCAAAAAGTGAAGTTTGCTTCCACGCATCTTGATTTTAAAAATGATGCGATTACTGCTCTGCAAACTCAAGCTGTCGTTTCTTATTTCAGTAAGGAGAAAATACCCGTGCTTATTGCAGGAGATTTTAATGCCATACCTAAGTCTGAGGCCATACAATTAATGGATAAGAAATTTGAAAGAACCTGTCAAGAAGATTGTCTACCTACTATTCCTGTCAATAAGCCCAATAAAGCCATTGACTTTGTATTTTATAAGCCCCGGAAAGCATTTGTTGTAAAGCACCATGAGGTTATTGCAGAAAGATATGCATCTGATCATTTACCGGTTTTTGCTATTTTAGCTTATTAAATTACGGCTGTGGTTTGTTCTTGGCAAATGGAACGCAAATGTACCATTTGGCCATACTTAAAAATTACTAAAAGTGGATCCTGCTATCATCATTTTTGGTTTTAAATTTCATTTGAATTCTATACTTTGGAATGAAGTTTATTTTATAAAAATATTTGGTTAAAAATGTCTGCTCTAATTTCTCAGTAAGTATTATTTACTCATTACTCATTACTCATTCACCTACTTAAATAAAGGGTAGTAAATTAAATAGGTATGAACAAAGTGTTTGGTTTGGTTTTTTTAATTGGTTTGGCTTGTTCCATTCCTGAAGGGGAAGGGCAAGAAATTAGCCAAGGAGAGCGTTTCAGGGTATTGGGTTATCTTTTTGTTAATGACGAATTAGAGGAAGAAGTTAATAAAATTGATTGGTCTTCCTATACTGACATTAATTTGGCCTTTGTACAGCCGGATTCTAATGGGGATTTTGTAGAGAGTAGAGGTTATAAATATTTGGTTGAAAATGCTCATATGAACAATGTTCGGGCCTTCATCTCCATTGGTGGCGGAGCTCCTCCAGAATATTTGGGTGATCTAATGCAGCCATCACACAGAAGTCATTGGGTGCAACAAATAGTAAAATTGGTAAATAATTATGGCTTTGATGGAGTAGATGTTGATTTAGAAAATGCCTTGATCAATGAAGACTACGCTCCTTTTGTCAAGGAATTGCATCAGGCTTTAAAAATGTCCGGAAAATTAATGACAGCCGCCTTGGCAAGTTGGAATGGAGACAAGATATCGGATGAGATATTAGGTCTATACGATTTTATAAATATTATGTCCTATGATGAAACAGGTCCATGGAACCTAGAGATAGTCGGACAACATTCTCCTTACGAAATGGCAGTTAACGATATTCATTATTACCATAAAGAGAGAGCTGTTCCAAAATCCAAGTTATTGCTTGGTTTACCTTTCTACGGCTATGGTTTTGGCTCAGGAGTTCCTGCAAGTTTAAGGTATAAGCATATCTTAGAAACTTTTCCCAATGCATATTTACAAGATAGCATTGTTTCCAAGGACGGTGGAGTGCTCTATTATAACTCTCCGGGACTTATTGGTAAAAAGACAGCATTGGCCAAAGACTTGGAGTTGGCTGGGGTGATGGTCTGGCACATCACGGCAGATGCTGAGGGCCCGCACTCCTTATTAAAAGCCATCAATGATGAGCGCTAACCTTAATATGATTGAATAAGATTAAAAATTAAAAATATGGATTTAAAAATAGCATCAGCTCAATTTGAAAATAAGAGTGGAGACAAGGAATACAACCTTAACATGATTGATGAAATGAGTAAAAAGGCTGCTGAGGAAGGTGCAGATATTATTGCCTTTCACGAGTGCTCCATTACCGGATATTCCTTTGCCCGCAAATTGACCAAAGATCAAATGTTGGACCTTTCGGAGTATATCCCTGATGGGCCGAGTATTC
>NZ_CAXBOC010000145.1:0-10852 GCF_963976465.1 uncultured Cyclobacterium sp.
TTTGCCATTGCCTGTTGCAGGTCAAACGGGGCACGTAAGTGCAGGGGCAGGTAGTTGACCTGATCTCGTTTGGCATCTTGGTATCTTATCCTGTTTACGTTTTGGAAAAAATAAGTGCTGTTGTCTTCAGGCAAGGTGGTTGATTTATCCTGTCTGGCCGAAATCTCTACAAATAAAGTTTCTTTGTACCCGAAATTGGCATTGGCAAATACTCCGTCTACTCCTATATTTTCTACCTCTTCAAAAGGAGGCTGTATAGGATTTAGTGAGTTGGATAAACTATACAGTCCGGGGACTACCAAGCCTCCATTTGTACTGGCTCTGATGGAACTCATTCTACTTCTTCGGAGATTGGAACCCAATAATCCGGTAAAGCTGATGTCTTCGGATATGTCCTTATTGAAATTTAATAACAAATCAAAGTTGGACTCATTGAAATCCCTATTGAACCTGGTGTATTGACTGACATCTGCACTTCCAATGGCTACCCGCTCTTCCTGTAAGTCAATGGTGGTATTGAAAGATGCCCGCCCCATAACGCTAAGCCAATCATTTATTTCATAGTTTACGGAGGCGTATCCGTAAAAATTGTCTCTGCTGTCGTTGGAGTAATTTTGATACCTCGTCCAGTACAAGTTGTCTGAGTAAATGGGGCCGGTATTGGAACTGTTCCAGTTCCAGGTTATGTTTTGTTCATTTCTCCAGTAGGCTTCTTCCTGTTCCCTTATATCGACATTGGTTTGCCACCATTGCCTAAATTGCTGATTGGGATTCCTGCCGTTATAGCCTGTGCCATATCTACCCATACCTACAGTTCTTGCATAGTTTCCGGAAGCTGAAATGGTCAATTTATCCGAAGCTTTATAGGACCCATTGAAATTGAATTGGTCTTTGTCTATGGTACTGTTTGGAAGATTGCCTTTGATATCATTCCTGGTATATCCTAAGCTAAAAGTAGCATCATTTCCACCACCGCTGATAATGATGCTCTGGTTGGAGTTCAGGCCGGTTTCGTAATAAGTACTTGGATCATTTTGTGCAGCCACCCATGGGGTCATTTTTCCAAAATTGGGAGAAAATGGATCCAATGCATCCCATTGATAAACCATTAGGCCAGGATCAAATGCAGGTCCGTAAGAAGCATCATCTTGAAACCTGACCACCGGACCAACTCCGCCTCCCAGATCCCGGGGTGTTCTGAAAGCATCTATATATCCTGCACCATAGTCTTTTTGGTACCTCACAAAAGTACTTTTGTCAATTGAACTCCAAATGACACCGGAGTTGATGGTGATATCCATGCTGTTTTCCTTACCTTTTTTGGTGGTAATCATGATCACGCCATTGGCTGCACGAGAACCATAAAGCGCTGTTGCTGCTGCTCCTTTCAATACGTTAACTGATTCTATATTGTCGGGGTTTAAATCCGCAGCGGCGTTTCCAAAGTCAGTACCAACGCGTCCAGTTTGTTGGCTACCAAAGCTTTCATTGGCTTCATAAGCTTTGGTGCTGGTATTGTTATTCGCATTACTGATGGGAACGCCGTCGATTACGAAAAGTGCTTGGTTGTTGCCTGTAATAGAGGAGTAGCCCCTAATAATAACATTGGTAGATCCCCCCATTGTATTATTACTCCTGATGTCAAGCCCTGCCACCTTACCTGAAAGGGAGTTGACAAAATCCGGGCTTCTTGTTCGGGTAATCAACTCTCCATCTACCTCCTGAGCAGAATAGGCCAATTCATTTCTATTCCTTTCTACACCTAAGGCGGTAATAACAACTTCTGAAAGTTCATTAACATCTTGTTGTAATACAATATCAATCGTAGATCGATTGCCGACATTTACTTCTTGACTCATATAGCCAACAAAACTAAATACCAATGTGCTTGATCCATCAGGAACAGCCACAGAATAGTTGCCGTCAATATCTGTTATTGATCCTACCATTGAACCTTTAACTAATACGTTTACGCCCGGAATTCCCTCCGGTTCATCTGATGAGGTTACCCTCCCTGTCACTGTCCTGTTCTGAGCAATAGCAGAAATTGTTGTGCATGCGATAAGCACAAAACAGAGTAAAATATTCTTCATAGCTTTATCATTTAAGTGATAATTGATAAATAAATCCTAACCTAAATTATTTAATTATAATAAATTAAGGATAGAGAAATTATTGTCTACAAAAACAGTTCCAAAATTCTATAGAATATTATTTTTATAAAATAGTGTTAGGTTAATTTGATTTAACCAATAATGCCTGTCATTTGTTTAATTGCTTATAGAATATCCTATGGGCATTTTTTTTCAATTGAGCTAAAAAAGTAGGTGAATTTGATTTCTGCTCTGTTTTTAGAAATGATAATTTATCTATGATATTTGATATGTACTAAATGTTTCTTCTTCTCCGATTTTGTGTGTTTTAAATTGTTAAAAATCAAGTGTAATAAAAAATTAGTTATAATTATTGGAAGTTTAAATTATTTAATCTACATTTGTAGAATAAAGTATTTAAATATAGAATAATGTTTTTTTACCTAATTAAAATTATCTGTTGTTCTGCCTTGTTTATTCTTTTCTACAAGCTAGTATTAGAGGGGGAACATATGTATAAATTCAATAGGTTTTATTTGTTGATAAGCTTGATGCTATCATTTATTATCCCATTTATTGCCTTTAAACAGCAGGTATTGCCAAGGGAGCTCGTTGATGCGGTGGTATTTGAATCAACATTTTCTATTAATCCCGAATCGTTCAAAAATAAACCATATGTAAAAAGTATTAATTATATGATTTGGGGTTTTGGGTTAGTCTATTTTTTCGTTACTGTAGCATTTTTATCGAGGTTTTTAATAAATATTAAATATATATTACAAAAGCTAAGAAAAGGGGTTTGTATACCTTATAGGGGAAGCAAAATTGTTCTCTTTAATCAAAATACGGTGCCTCATAGTTTTTTAGGATATATATTTCTCAATGAGGAAGCATATACAAGTGGAAATATTGAAAAAGAGATTCTAATTCATGAACTTGCACATGTATCCCAAAAGCATTCATTGGATATCTTATTCGTAGAAGTCCTCCAAATTTTTTTCTGGTTTAATCCATTTATTTTCCTATTCCGAAAAGCTATTGCGCTCAACCATGAGTTTCTTGCCGATGAGGCAGTGATCAATCAAATCTCTGATATTAAATCCTATCGCCATCTATTGTTTGATAAAGTCACTGAACAGGCAAGCTCATTTATTACAAGTCGATTTAATTATTCTATTACTAAAAAACGTTTACTTATGATGACCAAAACTAAATCATTCCGAAATGCACTGTGTAAGCAAGTAGCAGTTGTTCCTCTATTGGGTATGGCCGTATTTTTCTTCAGTACAGTAACAATTGCACAGGAAGAAACTAAAAACGTCCAGTCAAAACAAATTGTTGTTCCATCAACGACAGAAGGGGCGACTCCTGCACAACTTGCTGAGTACAGAGAGATTGTTAATAAAGCTAAAAATGATAAAGGGCGTCCTGCTCATAGTAATATTTCTGAAAGCGATAAGGAAAGGTTACAGTCCTTGTACCTTTTAATGAATAGAGAGCAACAGTCCCAACAAATGATAGTGTTTAGGTCCTCACCTCCACCTATGAATAAAAAGGTGCCTACTGAACAGCAAATCGAGTCATGGAAAGATCCTGAAATATATGAGGTTTGGATAGACGGGAAACGAATTAGTAATGCAGCCTTGGATAATTACACCAATACGGATTTTGGGAGGTTATTTGTAAGCAAACTTGAAAAGAATGCAAAAAATTATGGAAAACATTATTATCAAGTTGACTTGATGACCAGCGACTATTATGCGGATTATTATAAGACGCAGGTAGAAAATCAAGGTAAATATATTATGGGTTTTTCGTACCATAACCGGAATTAAAGTACTTTCCGCAAGTGCAAGACAAGAAGGTCTATTTCATGTTTCTGGTTCAAATAACATTAGAAAGATAAAACCAACCCCAATTGTTGATTGTATGCATAGATCAATAGTACCGGGTTGGTTTTATTGAACCTGTTTTATGGGAATCACAATGTTGTCCCCCTTACGATTAGGTTAATAAAGTCTTTTTGATTAATGGTTTGACGTCAGAAGGGCTGGTTTTGTGAAGTCGGATTTCCATGCAATTATTGAATTCTTTAAAGGCTTCCAGCTCTTTGCAGAGGGCCAAGGCAAAAGCGTCCCTGTCTCCCAGACCTTCTTCCAATGCCAAATGATGGATGTTTAAAATGGAAGTTTTTCTATCTGCTTTGCAATCCATTCTTGCAGCAAATGAGCCGTTCCATAATATTGGTAATGAAAAGTAGCCATATTTACGTTTTGTTTCCGGGAGATAACATTCAATCTGGTAATCAAAATCAAACAAATTGAGCATGCGTTTTCGTTGGATGAGCAAATTGTCAAAAGGGGAGAGGATTTTTAGTTGTTTACAGTTCAATGGCTTGTCAAGCAATGCCAAAGATTTCGGCAAAGCAAAATAATCAATCCCATTTACTGTAACTTTTGTTAATTCCCCTGAAGAATGCATTTCCTTAAGTTCGGCAGCAATGTGTGTTTTGGTATTTTTTAACAGGTAGGAGATCTCAGAAGCTTGCCCAATACCATTGGCCTTGAGGTAGTTGTTTATTAAGAATCGATGATATTCCTTCTTGGAAGGCAAACGTATGTAAATGTCATTTGGCAATACGTTTTCTGTCAGATCATAAACTTTATGGAAGTTTTTGCGAGAGGTGATCATTAATTCCCCCTGCATAAACAAGTTTTCCAAGGCCTGCTTGGCAGGCTTGCTACCCCAGGCTTTAGTTTGTTTCTCTGAACCAAAGTCTTTAGCCATCAGAGGTCCTTCATTTTTGATTCTGTTTAGGACCAGATCCATCAATTGAAGGTCTTTCTTGAACCAATGTTTTTCCTCACCCTTTAATAGGGCATTTTTTCGGAAAAGACTAAACCTGTAATCCTTCATGGGTAAATACGAAGCAGCATGAGACCAATATTCAAATATTTTTCTCTCGGCCACCAATTTATCTATTTGTGCATTTTGATACTTTGGGTTTCTACTCCATAAGACATGATGGTGGGCACGCTGAACAGTAGATATTGTATCTATTTGAATATAGCCGAGCTTTTCTATGGTCAAAAGAGTTTGCTCTATGGCGGGCACATTTTTTCTAGGGTTAAAGATCCCTTGAGACGCTAGGACTAGTTTTTGTGCTTGCTGAAGCGTAAGGTTTTCAGTCATTTTTTCTATTTCTATGATAAGCAATAACTGATGGGTATTTGTGGAGTTTAGCCGATTTCATCTCAATAAGTTATGCCCAGATCATTGTTGCGAACATCAGCTAATTTACCTTTTAAGAGGTCTTGCATTTCAGCGATCACATTTGAGTATTGAGGGTAGTTTGCCAGATTGTTGTATTGCCCCTTATCATAATTCATGTCATACAATTCCATGCCTCCTTCGGCTTCGTCCCCATATTGAATATAGGCCCAGTCTGATGAACGAATTAAATATCCCATCCTACCATTTCTTTGGGAAACGGAAAACGCAAAATCCCTTACTTTTAGCTTGGGGTTGTCTATCAGTTTTCCCAAGCTTTTACCTTGGATAGCTTTTGGTGCTTGCAAACCCGCCAATTCTGAGATGGTAGGATATAGATCAATTAATTCTGCAAAAGAATGGCAAACGGTAGGTTTTTGCCCGGGAACTTTAATAATAAGTGGAACCCTTACAGATTCTTCCATCAACCCAACCTTCATCCAAAAGCGGTGTTCTCCTAAAAAGAAACCATGATCTGAGGTGAAAATTACAATGGTGTTGCCTTCCAAGCCCTCGTCTTCCAAGGTTTGCAATACTTTGCCTACCTGCTCATCCAAAAATGAAGTAGAGGCATAATAAGCAGCAATAGCCTTTTTCTCTTGCTCCTCTGTCATTTCTCCGTTCAGGCTGTTTACATAGTTTATTCCCTGCTCAGGAATGTCATCCCAGTCATTGGTGACCTTAGGAGGCAAGACTACTTGTTCGTATGGATAGTTTTCAAATGAAGATTTAGGAGCTACAAAAGGTACATGAGGACGAAAAAAACCGGCGGCTATAAAAAATGGTTCGTTTTTATGCAACCTTAATAATTGTGAAACTTTATTGGCTGTTTCGGCATCAGTGTGAATTTCATTTTCAACGGTTTTGACAATATTGATTTGATTTCCACCATTCCAATTGCTGTCATTGGAAACTTCAAGCAAACCAAAAGGATTGTTTTGTACCAATTCCCTACTGCCTTTTGCATGGACCTCCGGGGCAGGACTGTTGTACCTTTCAGTCCATGAATCCGGGTCATCTTTGCCATCTCTCCCTTTCATAATATCAACAGATCCCATATGGAAAACCTTCCCTACTCTTGCAGTATAGTAGCCATTGTCTTTAAATAATTGGGCCCAGGATTGACGTTCAGGGCCTACGTTTTCTCTACCACTTACATACCCATAGGTGGTGGTGGCATTGGGATAATAACCAAACATCATTGAGGCTCTCGAGGGGCCACACACCGGGTATTGACAATAAGCTTTTGTGAATTGGGTGCCTTTAGCAGCCAGTTGATCTATGTTAGGTGTTAGGCTTGCTCCGTTTTCATAGCTGGATATCGCAGTGGCTGTAAGGTCATCGGAGATCATGAACAATACATTCAATTTCCCATGATCTTGGGCTTGTGTCGGTATAACCAACAAGAATAAAAGCGTAGAAAAAAGTAGGATTATGGTTTTTTTGGCCTTGCGAATATCCAATTTTATTTTGTGGTTTTTGTATGTGAAATAGGTCATTAATATTTTTTTTAGCCGACGGCTTGTCAAGCTTATTTCCAGGTGGAAGATGCTATTGACAGCCTCAATATTGTTGTTTCCTCTAATTTAAATATTTCATGGTGTAAAACAGTCATTTAGAATTCTGTAATTCTTCCGGAAAATTGGTTTGAAGGTGGGTGTTTGTCGCAAATGCTTAAATTATAAAAGGTTATAGGACAACAGGTCCTTTTTTTTATTATTTTAGAGTTGCTAAATAAATGTATTTCCGAACTTTTTTCATCATTAATAAAGAATTATGCGAGTAGCATTCATTGTAATTATTGCCTTACATGGGGTAATTCACCTCTTTGGATTTTTGAAAGCGTTTGACCTGTCGGAATTTAATGCCATTTCTCAGCCAATTTCCCGCCCCATGGGGTTGTTGTGGTTGATAACCTTCGTCTTATTTGTTGTTACTGCTTTTCTTCTGGCAATAAAGCTTCATTATTGGCAGTTTACAGGATTAGCCGGCATAGTGCTATCTCAGCTTTTAATTCTAAATAATTGGTATGATGCCAAATTTGGGACAATTATAAATTTGGTTATTCTGGCTGCGATAATTCTTGCCTTTTCCAGTTTTAATTTCAAAAATAAGGTGAAGCGTGAAGTTGAAAAAATATTTACCGACTCAAAGGCCAACAGTCAAGCCCTTTTATCTGAAGAAATGTTGGAAGGATTACCTTTAATTGTCCAAAAATGGTTGCACAACACTGGTTCAATAGGCAAACCGATGGTATACTGCGTTTACTTGGAACAAGATTTACAAATGCGGTTGAAACCGGAGCAAGAGAAATGGACCAATGCTCAAGCGAATCAATATTTTTCTATAGACCCTCCGGCCTTTAATTGGTATGTAGATTTACAAATGAACCCATTATTACCTGTGGTGGGAAGGGATAAATTTGAAAAAGGGGAGGGAGAAATGACAATCAAGTTGTGGTCTCTTTTTTCAATTGTGAATACCAAAAAAGAGGATAAAATAAATCAAGCCTCTTTACAGCGTTATTTGGCTGAGATGGTATGGTTTCCATCTTTTGCAGTAAGTCCTTATTTAAAATGGGAAGCGATTGACAATTCTTCGGCCAAAGCAACTATGGAGTATAAAGGAACAATAGGATCCGGTATTTTTCACTTTGATGAGAGAGGGGATTTCAAAAAGTTTGTAGCCATGCGTTATAAAGACTCCAAGGACTCCATTCCTACAGAATGGACAGTTAGTGCCATAAAAACAGAGGAACGTAATGGTATTAGAATCCCTGTTTCTTCCAAAGCAGAATGGAAGTTAGCGCATGGCAATTGGACTTGGCTAAAGCTGGAAATAACAGATATTAAATACAATGTTTCAGAAATGCCGTTGGTTTTGGACTAAGGTTTAATCTACATGTGCTACCTTATACATAGGCTGTCTCACTTGATTTCCGAATCATATTTCCATCGCCTGATAGATGGTCTGCTGAATGTTTCAGTTTTATATAAAGGCAACAAAATTTCTATTTAGGAGAAAAGCCCAATTTACTTCCTCCGTATTTTTTGATAAAAATTTCAATTTAGGTGTAATAATTTTTGATTTACACCACTAACCAAGAAAAAAAAGCAGTGAGCAGCGACTTTTACAGATCTTCAATTTTACCTTATGCAGCAATCGTAATTAAGATATGCAGGGCCTATACCAATACACAAGAGGATTTTGAAGATTATTATCAAGAAGTATGCTTACAAATTTGGAAAAGTAGAGACAACTTCCGCCAACAGTCTGAATGGTCTACCTGGGTTTATAGACTGTCTTTGAATGTTTGTATGACTTTGTTGAAAAAAAAGAAAAACGACTACCAGTATTTTGCTTCAGATGCCCTGCCTGAGGAACTGGTTGAAGATAGCCATGCATTTTCAGATGAGGCGCTAAATCACTTGTATGATGCCATTAAACAATTATCGGAAGTAGACAGAGGGGTGATTTTACTTTATTTGGAGGAAAAATCTTACCAAGAAATAGCGGATATTATTGGTACCAACCCAAACAATATAGGAGTAAGGATAAAACGAATTAAAGAACGATTAAAGAAACGATTAAATGGAAAAGTCAATTGAAACAATTTGGAAAGAAGGATTTATGAAAAATGAGGCATTGGTAGGTCCGAAGGTAATCAACCTATACAATCAGAAATCGATTCATTTCATCGATAAATATAAAAGGATGTTTAAAACTAATTTGAATGCCATTGCGATTGGTTCCATATTGGTTTTGGGTGCTTCCTTTTTTGTAGGAATCCCCATTATGGGGATAGGTCTTTTTCTTGTGGCAGCAGGTGTGTTTGCAGTGAATAAAAAGCTTGTAAAGGGATTGGAGCGCATTGACGAAAATGTCAATAGCTACGAATACCTTAAATCATTCAGAAGTTGGTTGGATGATCAAATATCGGTCAACACAAAAATGGCCAGGTTTTATTACCCTTTAATATTTCTATCGACCATAATGGGTTTTTGGTTTTCAAGTAAAAATGGGCAGCAACTAAACGAAACGGTAATGAATGAATTGATGGTGAAATATCCTGACCTTACTGTGGTTTTTGGAATGCCATTAATCGGACTATTTGCCATGGTGTTAATTCTGGTTGTTTTGGCACTATTTGGAGGAAAGATTTACTACTGGGATTTAAATATTGTCTACGGAAGGGTGATTAGAAAACTTGATGAGTTGATTTCAGATATGGAAGAGTTAAGGGCTTAATAAAGCTAAGTATTTGGATTTAAAAGAGCATGCCATAGCAATTTTACTCGAAGCTTCTGTAAGTTAAACGAGAGTTAAAATTAAGTCGATGACATTTCTTTCTTCAGGCCTGTTTAATTCCTTAACCTTTTTTTATAAAGGAAATATGTGATGACTGTCAAGGTAAAAGGTCTAGATTATTCCAGTAGCTATATAAATTTATCATTTATTGTTAAAAGAATCCTTTGAATGGGAATTATTCACATCCAAAGGATTCTATGATTATTTATTTTTTGGTAGAATATTAATGATGATTCGTTGGTACCTGGTCAGGGCTGGTGAGCCACTGTCCGTAACAGCCAAAATCAAATGAGTGGTTTGTGCTTTTGACAGCTCAATTCGCTCTCCTATTTCTAAAGTTGCCTTGGCACTATTGCCATTTAATATGGTAAGGGGTTTGTACCAATTGAAGGCCCAATAGGTTCCGGCTTCTTTGTAATTGAACCAATGATAGGACAAAGCGTCACCATCCGGGTCAGTGCTATCACTTGCATCAAATTGAATGGCTTCTCCCGGTCGTATGGTGATGTTGGTTGTTTTGTCTACTTTGACAATAGGCGGGTGGTTGGCCTCTTGATAAGATTTAACGCACCAGTCCATGCGTGCAGCAAAGTCATTTTGGAAAGCTTCCCTCCACCTCCAAATGGTTGCTTGGTTGTTAATGTAAATCCTTCCATCTATTCCCATTACCTCATCACTGGCATCTGTCCAAATGGCTCTTTGTTCAGGTGCCTGGTGGTCAAAATTGCGGTAAGGTTTAAAATGGGGTTTATACAGCTCGTATCTCCCTCCCCAGCCTCCAAAGTCAGGCCTTTCAGGTACATTCAGCCCATTGTCTATCAAACCTAAGAAACTGGGCGTGTCGCCTTCCATGATGTATTCCACTTCGGGATATTGGGCACCCAATGGACCGTGGTTTTGCATGATGTTTTTTCGGAGCCAAGGGTTTTCAGCCAGCGATGCATCGGCACCGGAGGCATACTTGCTAAAGGATTCCCCTCCAATTCCATTCCAAGTAGAATGGATGTAATCTTCTCCCGGGCTGACGATATAAAAGAGTTTTGGGAACTCATTTCTCATCCAAACACCTGAATCATCTTGATCGGATATGGTGTAGACCCTTATTTTGGCAACAAATTTATTCAGCTCTTCCATAGTTCTGGTATGTCTGATTTTCCAAAGGGCTTGAGCCAGAACATTGG
>NZ_CAXBOC010000146.1:0-10783 GCF_963976465.1 uncultured Cyclobacterium sp.
GGTCCAAAGCTAATGATAACTCCTCAGCACTTTTCACTTTACTCATACCAATACTACTGCCCCCATTGTTGGGTTTTACAAATATTGGCAACCGCAACTCTTCAAGGAGCTGCTCAGCTAGTCCGGGCTTATTGGCAAACAACTGTACAGACCTTGCCACATGTAAATCGGGGATTTCCGCAACAATCTTTTTTGTATAGGCCTTGTTCATGGTAATGGAAGATGTCAGCGCATCGCAAGTTGTATAAGGAATGCCTAGCATATCAAAATACCCCACCAGCTTACCGTCCTCTCCGGGAGACCCATGTATGATATTAAACACTCCGTCGAAAGTAAGTTTTTTTCCATTTTTCAAGGCAAAAAAACCGTTTAGGTCCATAGGCAATCTTGTCCCATCCTCTTCTTCCAAATACCAATTGTTAGGATAAATATGAACTTTATGCACTTCATAACGATCTCTATCCAGATTTTGGGCAACGACAGTAGCGCTTTTTTCAGAAACCACAGACTCCCCGGTATAGCCGCCCATGACCAAAGCAATTTTCCTTTTATTCATTTTAAAAGATTCAATTTTATGCGAATTACAAGAATATTTTGTAAAGAAAATGATAAATATTTTATTTGATAAAAAATTCCACATGGAATTGTTCTAAACAAAATGATGATAAAGGTCGTCTAAACTTTTTATATAATTAACTAAACAATCCTTAGTCATTGACTTTAGAAATTGTTAGAGTGCTATGTTATCAGAAAAATATTTATGGTAAGTAACTTCATAAGAAAAACAACAAAAAAACTCAGTTTTGCCGTTTCATGAGAAGAGCAGAAATAATAAACACCGCATACTTAGTACTCTCTGGCTTCGGATCGGCTTCACCGTCTATAATTTGCTTTGATTGGGCTTACCAAATAATAAATCTACCTACAACTTAATTCAAGTTAATACAGCATCTGGTTTTGCAAAAGATTTCTTAAAATTGATAAGAAAAACTTATAGGAGTTTTTAAGTAATCTAATTTTGATGGTAACTTTGAGCCTTCCGCTATTTTTATCTAAAATCATAAACCTACCTTATTAACTCCATGAAGCAATTCTTACTGATAAGCATTTTATCTTTCTGGTTCAATTCATCTCTTTGGGCCGGTCAAGGAGACACCTTACAAATCATTAGCCATGATGCGATTACCGTAGTAACCGACCCTTCCAAAGGAGCCAATACTTATACAGAATGGGCTGTGTTTCCCGGTGAAGAAGAAGCTATCCGAAAAATAGTAATGAAGATAAAATTTGCCTGCCCCGATAATATGCGGTGTGCAGACTGGGATTACCTGGATCATATAACAATTAAGAGAACCGGGGGCAAGGAAGGTGAATTACAGGATTTTGAAATTGGAAGAATGCTTACTCCTTATGGAGGTGCATTCGGGGAAAAATGGGAATTTGACTGGCAGGTGGATGTTACAGACTTTTCCCTGTTGTTAAGAGACAGCGTAGAGTTGGAATACAAGCATACCGGCTATGAGACCAATAATGACCGTGGTTGGAAAGTCACAGTAGCCTTTGACCTTATCAAAGGTCAACCAGCCATGGAGCCTATTTCCATTACCAAAATATACGATGGCTCTTTTGCTTACGGAGACAAGGAAAAGCCCATTGATAAAGCTTTGAAACCGGTACAGTTTACCTCAGAAAAAGATGCCGCTATGGGAAGGTTACGCATCCTCCAAACCGGACATGGCATGGATCGACCTGATGGATGCGGAGAATTTTGCAATAAATACCGGGACTTTCTTCTGGACGAAAAATTGGTTGCCAGTCGTCAAATTTGGAAACAGTGTGGAGAAAACCCCCTGTATCCACAAGCAGGAACATGGATTTTTGACCGTGCCAATTGGTGCCCGGGAGACCTGATCCAACCAGATTTATATGATTTTGCCATTGCAAAACCCAAACATACTATTCAGCTGAAAATGGAGGATTACAACTCTCCCAAACCCATTGCCAATGAACTAATTGCAGCCTACCTGATCCAATACAAGGCTTATAGGAAAAAAAATGATGTAACCATTGAAGATGTTATTATTCCCTCAAAAAAGGCCATCCATAGTAGATTAAACCCTGCTACTTTTGGCCCCACCATCGTGATTAAAAATAACGGAGCCGAACCATTAACCAAGCTAAGCATCAATCACGGGTCAAAAGGACAAGATTCCAATATCTATAACTGGGAAGGCTTACTCCAGCCCGGCGAAATGGACACAGTTACAATGCCCGGACTTATCCTTCAAAAAGGTGCACTTACCTATCAATTTGAACTGAGAAAACCTAATGGGAGAAAAGATGCTTCAAAACAGGACAATCTTATGTCTGTCAACTATACCCCAACCCCTGTCCATGAACCTACTTTGATTTTTCATTTAGAAACGAATAAGAAGCCTGAAGACAATGGCTACCAAATCGTGGATGCCGAAGGAAATATACTTTACCAAAGAGAGGTGGGCACTTTGGTTGCTGACACCTTATATAAAGACAGCCTCCAATTAAGCAAAGGTGCTTATCAACTGGTGCTCAAAGATGAAGGTGGAGACGGCTTAGAGTTTTGGTATAAAACAAGGGCCGGAAGAGGAAAGGCCATCTTACTCAATTCACAAGGAAAAATTGTCAAAAGCTTTAATTCAGATTTCGGAAGTAGCATCACTTATAACTTTACAGTGGGCGATACACCTGACCCAATTTTGGAAAATGAAATTTCTCTGGGTGTATTCCCTACCCGAACAAAAGATTTCACTTACTTCGATTTTTTATCAAACAACCCGGAAGAGGTACTTATTAAGTTGATTAAAGACCCCGGAGGAGAAGTAGTGGAAGAGCATCTTTACAGAGATTTTAAAGAAGGTAGGCTCACCTTTGACTTAAGCAGGTACCCAAAAAGCAGGTATTTTTTCCGTGTTTTTGTTAATAATAAGGTAGTTTATAATAAAAGGTTAAGGGTGAAGGAGTAATCAGTAGGCAGATCGCTTATGTTCACGATTTTGGCTTTTGAAATCAACTGTATGACTTCGATTTCCGCCGGGAATAAAAAAGCCACCTTTGAAAAAAGGTGGCTTTTTTACTTGGACAAAATTTCTTTCTAAATCCTTTCCAGCTTTACCGGATAGGTTTTCTCTGAGGCCCATTGAGGAACATAGATATTTTCATCTCTGTCTACACAAACATCATGGGGATGCATAAAACCTTGGAAACTCATGTCTTTTCGCTGTTCCTGAAGGTTTCCATTGACATATTCCGGAGCAGTGCCTCCCGGAGTGGAAACTACCCGGTCATTCTTGTCCAAGACGGTGATATAACCGGAATTGGGATAAGCCTGTGTGGTACTTCTATACACCGCAGCATATACATTGTCTCCACGTAAAACGGGCCTACATACAAATGAACCGGGGGTAGGGATGGTTTTGATATACTTCCCATCCAAAGTAAAGCGCTTATACTGCATATTCCCCCTGTCTGTAATAAGCAAGGTAGGGTTGTTTTTATCTCTGGTATCTACCAAAATACCATGACAACAGTTGAAGGTTTCATTGGTCTCACCTTTTCCTCCAAACTGTCGGATCAACTCACCCTTGGCATTGTACTGAGTTACATAATTTTTACCATAACCATCTACTATATAAATATCTCCATTGGCGGGGTTAATGGCTGTTTCTGTAGGAACAAATTGTTTGGGATAGGCATAATTACCTGTTTCTCTGGGGTAATCCATCACCATAATTTCTCTACCTTTTAAATCGGTTTTTATCACCTGATTTCTGGTATTGTCTGCAATGTATAGAAACTCCTCGCCACCCTCATCACTGATGGTAAGCCCATGTGCGCCTGGATAAGTGTCCCCCCAAGTTTCCAGCAACTTGCCTGATTTATCATAAATAATGACGTTATTTTTGGTTTCATTGGTCAAAAGGATCAATCTTCCTTTTGCATCCTCCACCATTTCATGGCAGTCATTAACAGGGTTTTTGGCTGGGTCCAAATTTCCCCATCCTTCTATGACCTTATATCGGTGCATGCCATGCCCCAGTATGGTTTCTTTTTTCATTCCGTAGCTTTTATTAACAATAATATTAGGAACCACTGCTCCTGCAAGCACTGTGAGTCCTGATTTCTTTAAAAATTCTCTTCTTGGATTTGGGTTTTCTTTCATGGGTGTAATTTAAGCGAATAAATCCATTTCTGCTTCTCCATGCCCATCTGGAGTGGTATAAAATGGACGTTTTTCAATTTCATAATTCGTTTCCGGATCCATACCCAGGGCATGGTAAATGGTCTGGTGCAAAGCCGCAATTTTGATTGGCTTTTCTATACTTTTACATGGCCTTTCATCAGCAGTTTTACCATAAACATAGCCTTTTTTGATTCCTCCTCCAAACATCAATACCGAACAACCATCTGTGAAATGCCTATGCATGCCATAATTTTTCATGTCTTCAATTATGTCAGGCACCTCCACTTGGTCTTTTACTTTCGCTCCCGGTCTTCCTTCCGTCAGCATATCCCTGCTAAATTCGCTGGCCAATACCACCAAAGTCCGATCCAGCTTTCCACTTTCATCCAAATCTTTAATCAACTGAGCAATAGGTGCATCAATCAATTTTTTCATTCCTTTCAGCCTGGTGTGCCCGTTTTCATGGGTATCCCAGCCTACAAAAGGTTCGTATTCTGAAGTAACACTTATAAACCTGGCTCCCTGATCCACCAGCCGCTTGGCCATCAAACAACCCAAACCAAATTTACCCGTGTTGTAAATGTCATATTTTTCCTTTGGCTCCTGGCTTAAATCAAAAGCCTTCGCTTCCGGACTATTCAATAGCATATAGGCTTGCTCCATGGATCGCTTCAGCGATTCTTTTTGGTAATCACTTCCAAATTCCCCCATGGCACTTTCTTTTATCAAATTCTCATAAAGCTGATTCCTTGCTTCAAATCGCTTGTTGGACATACCTACCGGAGGGCGAACACTGTCTAAACCGGAACTCGGATCAGGTATCAAAAAAGGCCCATACTCACTGCCAAGAAAACCGGCACTGTGGAAGGCCTTCAATTCCTCCCCTTCTCCTACGGTAAACCGCTGCCCAATATTGATAAAAGGCGGAATAACCGGATTGACCGGTCCCAATTCCTTGGCCATCCAAGAACCCATATGGGGTACCGCTACAGACTGTGGTGGCTCATAGCAAGTATGCCAATGAAATTGGTGTCGGGTATGCAAAATATGGCCAAGATCAGCGGCAACATAGGAACGAATCAGACTGCCCTTATCCATAACACCCCCAATTTTCTCAAGGCCCTCAGAAAAATTAACCCCATCTAAAACGGTAGGAACAGCTTTGAAGGTACTCAACACCTCTTTGGCCTCCATGCCTTTTCTAAAGGGGGTATATTTTTTTGGGTCAAAAGTCTCTGTATGAGCCATTCCACCTGCCATATAAAGCAAAATCACGGTATCCGCAGTGCATGCGTTTAATAAGGCTGAAATTGGAGCTCCTGCAGCCATGGCTGCAATAGAAGCAGCGCTTGTCTTTTTTAAGAAATCTCTTCTTCTCCAATTATAATTCATAGCTTAAGCTTTTGATTAGTAAATTAACTGAAATTCAGGAAGTAACAAAACTGCCCAAAATAAATCCTGTATGGCTTCAGGCTCCGGTTCTTCTCCCAAAGCTGCCATAGCAATTTTGAATTCCTTTTCTTGAGGCGCTCTTCCCAATAGTTGCTGGTAAACTTCCTGAACAATTATTTCTCCGGCTTCATATTTTTCTTTCCATCTGACCGCCCCTTCTTTTAGGGTACTGTTCAGCTTTTCGCCATTGGTTAATTCCAATGCTTGTAATAAACTCGCCTGACTGTCTCTACTCGTCATTACCACTTCCCGGTTGGTACGCCCAAGGGCTTTAAGCAAGCCGTTATTTGCCACCAGGGATGCGCGAACAAAGCCTATGTCAGATTGCTCGGAAACTGCCAGCTGATTGGGGTCATACTTCATTTCCTCCTCTGTAAATAGAGGGTAAATTTTTTGACTTACCCCATCGGTAAATTGCTCTGCCGTCATTCTTCGGATAACTGCCCCTTCAAAAATAAAATCATCTTCCACAAGAAACAAAGGGCTCTCTACCCCTACTGCCGGCTGTTGATAAGCTTTGGATATGGCAATTTTATATATGAGTTGCTTCAGGTCGTATCCGTCTTCTTCAAAGTCTGTAGCCAGCCAATCCAATAAATCCTGGCTCCAAGGGATATTATCCATCTCGTCTGCAGGCTCCACCAAGCCTCTACCCATCATTTGTTTCCATATTCTATTGACTATGGTGCGGTAAAGTCGGCCATTGGCAGGTTGCACCAAGTATTCAGCCAGCTGTTCCAACTTCTCAGACCTTGTGGCAGTGCTGTCAATTTCACCCAATTCCTCCCAAAGAATTTTAGTTCCGGCCTTCTCTCCTGTAGGAATATCACAACGACTAACCACCAAAGATGAATCCGCAAAAATATTAGCAAATGCATAGGCTTCTGTAAGTTTCCAGTCACTAATAAAACTGTCATGGCAGGAAGCACATTTGAGATTAAGCCCTAATATTACTTGCCCAACATTTTGTGCAGCTTGCATTTCAGTGACCTGACTTGCATTGACATCTCCTCTCCAGCGAATGCCTTCGATAAAACCCTTGGACTTTTCATCAGGATTCAATAACTGTTTGACAAATTGGTCATAAGGTTTATTGTCACGTAATGAGTTGTACAACCAATCGGTAATGGCATACCGCCCTTTGGTAATATAGCCTGTACCGGTATAGTCATTTCTCAGGGCATCATTCCAGAAAGTCAGCCAGTGGGTTGCATAATCGTCATTCCTATCCAGCAATTCACTTACCCAAATCGCCCTTTTATCAGGCCTGTTGTCATTCATAAAGGCCGAATATTCTTCCGGGGAAGGCTGTAAACCTACTATGTCCAAGTATATCCTTCTCAGATAAACCTTGTCATCCACAGGTTCTTTCCAAGCTATTTCTTGCTCTTCAAAATACTCATCCACCCAAATATCGATGGCTTGCGTCAATCCTTTTCTTTGAGCCGGCAAGTTGGGTCGCCTTGGGGCAAGGTCTGCTACCCTAAAAACACTTACTTCTTCGGCAGCATCCGGCCAAGGTGCTCCTTTGTTCACCCAAAAAGAGATCAAGGCTATCTCATCATTGGAAAGCACTTTGCCTTTGGAAGGCATGGCCTCTTTATGGTCTTTTGGAAGCTTGATTCTTCGAACCAGTTCGCTTTTGTCAGCATTTCCCGGAATAATAACCGGCCCCGACTCTCCACCGGCAAAAGTAAACTCCTTGGAATCAAGCCTAAGCTCTCCTTTAATCTTGGCATCACTGTGACACTTATAGCAATTGTGGGCAAATACCGCCCTTACCTTGCCTACCAATTCAATTTGCTTTTGTTCACTTAAGGCACCTTCTTCTTCAAAGGCCACCAAATCTATGTTTAAGTCCTCAGCGGAATAGGTTGATTCATTCCAAGGCAAAGTCTCTGTCAAATATTCCTCCCCATGGGTCAATGAAGCACCGAAATGTCCGGCAATTGAAACACCTAAGGCAGTGATAAATAGAGCAATTCTAAAACTTTTTATGGCTGTCTTCGGATACCCATCTTTTATTTTCCCCAATAAAAAAAGCAGTAAAAGACCCAGAATGGCCGTTGCAATCCCGGTCCACTGATGAATATCCAGCAAACGCCCTCCATATTCTTCTACATTAGCCAATAACAAGCCTAAAACCACAGCTACTACAGCCCCTATGGCCCCTGTCCATACCAAAGCAGAGATACCCGGTCTTAGTTTATGGTTAAAATCTTTAAATGTAAACAACTCTAACAGAGCGGCCAATAAAAGAAAGCTGACGGGAAAGTGAACTGCAAGGGGATGTAAACGCCCTAAAAACTTCCACAACCAAAAGGCATTTTCCGCCTCAGCTGCCTGAAACAATAGCACTGTTTCAAATGCACTCACCTCTGTGATAATTCCCAATGCCGCGAAAAAAAACACAGTCAGGGAGATTAACAGGTTACCTTTACTTATCCTTTTCATTCGATTTCATTTTTCCGGGTCTAAAGTTTTATGAGCGAAACTTCTAAAATTGATCAAAACCAACAGCATTACCAACAAAGCACATACTCAGCCCAACATTCGGATCAGTTTCAAATCTCACTGCAAAACCACCTTTACCCTTAATTAATCACTATTGCTGTTTAACACAATACTATTAAAATTTTGTGATACAACCACCCTGTACTATCCTGTTTGGTTTATAAAAGTTACTTCTTGATTTACAAATTTGCAAGATTTATTATACCAAGGGATGGGTATTGTACAGGATTGGACTTTGAAAGTAAAGTTTTTATTACTTACATTTAATGCTACTATTAGCATAACTACCCAAAATGAAAAGCCGAATCTTCATCTTCTTATTGCCTGTACTTCTGATCCTAACTTTTTGGTTATGGCCGGGCCAAGAAAAGATAAGCTATAATCGCCAAATCCGGCCCATTATCAATAACAAATGCATTTCTTGCCACGGAGGTGTCAAACAATCCGGTGGTTTTTCCTTGCTTTTTGAAGAAGAGGCCAAAATGAATACTGAATCCGGAAAGCCTGCTATAATCCCCGGAGATGCTGAAGCTTCAGAAATGGTCACACGCCTGACACACCACGATCCCGAGCTAAGAATGCCATTGGGAAAAGATCCTTTAACCCAAGAAGAAATTGACCTGATCAAAGAATGGATCAATCAGGGAGCAAACTGGGAAAAGCACTGGGCCTATATCCCTCCAAAAAAAGACATAGAAGTGCCTTCTGTGGATAGTGAAATACCCGCACAAAACGAAATTGACCATTTTATTTTCAGGAAATTGGACCAGATGGAGCTAAATCCAAACAAAGAGGCTCCAAAAGAATTGCTTCTCCGGAGGTTAACTTTGGACATTACAGGCTTGCCACCGGAGCTGCAAGCTTATGATGATTTTATGGCCAACACTTCTCCCAATGCTTACGAAAATAAGGTTGACCAACTGCTGGCCTCTCCCCATTTTGGAGAGAAGTGGGCCGCCTTTTGGATGGATTTGGCACGCTATTCTGATTCCAAAGGCTATGAGAAAGATTTGCATAGGGAAATCTGGAAGTACAGAGATTGGCTGATAGAAGCCTTTAATCAAGACATGCCATTTGATCAATTTACTATTGCCCAACTGGCAGGAGACCTATTGCCTGAACCGACTGAATCTGATTTATTGGCCACTGCTTTCCACAGAAACACCATGGCAAACGATGAAGGCGGAACAAATGATGAGGAGTTTAGGGTAGCAGCAGTGATGGAGAGGGTAGGCACCACCTTTGAAGTTTGGCAAGGTACCACCATGGCATGTGTGCAATGTCATAGTCATCCCTATGACCCAATCCGACACGAGGAGTTTTACAAAAGCCAGGCCTTCTTTAACAATACCCAAGACAAAGACCTATACAACGAACAACCCAAAGTTTTTACTTATGAAAAAGAAAGTGAACAAAGGGTCAAAGACCTGCTATCATGGGTAAATGAAAACCTAAAGCCCTCAGAAAAGCTTCCGGAAATCAGCGATAGCTACCTGCACAAACAAAAGCAAGAACTCCTTTATACTATGGGCTATAGAAAGGTTGAAGCAGAGGAGTTTCAGGACAAAAGCCGGTTTATCGAGTTGGTTGCACATGACCAGGAATCTATTTGGCAAGTTCAGGACAGTTCATGGATCATGTTCGAGAATGTTGACTTGACAGATATCAAAGCCATCTCCATGGGTTATGCCTCCCTGTATGGAGCCAAGGTGGAAATTAGATTGGACTCAATCCTTGGCAGAAAAATAGGAGAGGGTACCTTTGGAATAACAGACACAGGTTTTCCAGGCAATCGGCCCAAAGACTGGGAAACGTTAAAGGTGCCGATTGAACCGGTTTCGGGAAAACGAGACCTCTTTTACTACTTTAAAAAAGACAAAACCTTTGCCCAAGACCTCATCCGTGTAGACTGGGTCTTTTATCATGAAAAAGCTCCTTTAAAAGACAAGTATCCTCCGAGTTTCCAGGCCAAATTGGTAGAATTATCCAATACAAAAGCCATAGAAACCCCTATTCTAAAAGATTTACCACAATCACGTTCAAGAAGCACCTTTGTATTTGAACGGGGCGACTGGCGTTCAAAGGGAGAAGAAGTAACAGCCAACACCCCTGAAATAATGGGAACAATTAACAAGGAAAAACCCAATAGGTTGGATTTTGCCAAATGGTTGGTAAGCGGTGAGAACTCCCTCACCTCCCGCGTTATTGTCAATCGCATTTGGGAGCAGATATTTGGTTTTGGAATCGTTGAGAGCATGGAGGACTTTGGAAGCCAGGGCATCCCTGCCAGTCATCCCGAACTATTGGATTGGTTGGCGGTAAACTTTCAGGAAGACATGAATTGGTCCATAAAAAAATTGATCAAAAAAATAGTCATGTCCCAGAGCTATAGACAAAGCTCGGCAACAAACGAGGAAAAGATTAAAAAGGATCCGTATAACAAGTTCTTATCGAGAGGCTCAAGAACTAGACTACCTGCCGAAACCATAAGAGACCAAGCCCTGGCCATCAGTGGGTTATTGAATGAAAAGCAACTGGGACCAAGTGTAATGCCTTACCAGCCTGAGAACATCATCAGCTTTGGAGGAAAGTTTTGGT
>NZ_CAXBOC010000147.1:0-10715 GCF_963976465.1 uncultured Cyclobacterium sp.
CAAGCAAACCAAGGTATGAGAGAGATGCTTGCTGCGCCTGATGGAGATTATCAAAAAATGAGCAGTAATATAATTGAAACTGAATATAGGCTTAATTTTGCCTCTTTAGATATCCCAATAAACTTAAAATATAAATTCTATGATAAAGAACAAACAGGCATGTATTTTATCACAGGTTTGTCGAGTATGGTATATTTAGATCAGAATACAGTTGAGTCCTATCAAGCGCAATCTTTGTTCAATGCAAATAGTGTCAGTGGAGCCTTGGAATATGCTCCCTCTGTTCAAAGCTTTAGTAATGTATATACCCCTGAAAGTGGTCAAAGCAATGCCGATGTTGCAGGCCTTTTAAACCTTTCCTTCGGTTATGAGTACAAGTTAAATAAGGGCTTTTATGTCTCCTTTGAACCCTTTTATAAATTACCGCTTGGGAACCTTACCTTTGCCAATCAGCAATTCTCAATTGGTGGAGTTAACCTGCGAATGAATTTCAATTTTAAAAATAAATAACAAACCAAAAATTAATTGATTACCATGATTTTAAAGAACAAATTTACTTGGCTATTAGGTCTAGTTATATTAGTGACATCCTGCCTTGATGATTCGCCAACAGATATTGAGTTGGACATGCAAAGAGATGACCTTGCCTTGGAGAATTATATTAATTCAAATAATATTGATGCCACAAAAACTCAATCAGGATATTATTATACAAAAACGGTTGAAGTACCTGAGGGAGACCAGTTTGTAAGTGATGATTATATTGGGGTTTATTATGAAATCAAAAGTCTAGATGGTCAATTGATAGATTCTCACTTAGATGAAAGCCTGGAACCTAAAATATTTAGATATAGTCAGGATGGATTGTGGCCTATAGCCATTACTTATGCTTCCGGTTTGGCTAAGGTAGGAGAAGAAATGACCGTCTATTCTCCTTCTTACCTCGCCTTTGGTAATTATAGCTATGAAACATTGATTTTATCCTCCTCCAATTTAATTATAAAATTAAAGTATGCTGCCAAATACACGGAGGAAGAACTTAAGGAGCGAGAAGAAGCAATGATTGCTGATTATATTGCTACGGAACAACTAGAAGGTTTTGAGGAAGTTGAAGAAGGTGTATATGTGCGTACAATAACTGAAGGTGATGATTCCAAAACCGAATCTCAGCTTGGAAGTACAGTTTCTGTAGACTTCGAATTGTTTGAACTTGGGGCAGATGACCCTGTTTACGAATCCTATGAAAGTAATCAGCCGACCTCTGTATCTATAGGGAATTCCGGCCTAGAATTTTTGAACGATGGATTGATTGATGTTTATCCCGATCAGAAGTTGGAGATACTGTCTACCTCTTTTAAAGCTTATGACCAATCCATTCAAATATTTCCATCAGTAATCCGAGAGGATCTTGTAAGCCTTGGTGAACAAATTGATTTGGTAAGGCCGTTTACCCCTATTTTATTTAAAGCAGAAGTGCTTTCTGTCAATTAAACATTGCCGAAAAGCTAAAAAAAGGGGTTGATTTTAACCCCTTTTTTTATGTCCAAAGCTCTCTTAATAAAGGGATTTTTAATAATTCTTCAATGCTTAAGCCAAAAATAAATGACCATAATAGGGCACTAATTAACATCGAGAATAATATTTTCTTCTTGGCTACCCCAAAGGATGTCAGTACCACAGTACCGCCAATTGGTGTTAAAATAAGAGGCGTTAATAAAGCGATACCCCAAATACCAAATTTCTTCCATACTTTGATGGTATTCCTTGTTCGTTTAGAAAATTTTTTGGATTTTTTTTTGATGATGATAGTCCAGTTTTTTTTAAACCATTCCCCCAGAAATGTAAATAGAAATACTGAAGTCATCATACCCGAAACTGTGACCAGTATAATTTCTATTAAACCATAACCTGCCGCAGCTCCTAATAGTGGACCGGCAATAAATTTAAATAAGCAGAGAAAGTATATACCTGCAAATGTAATCAAGTATTCACTCATGAAATAAGGATATAAATATACAATAGGTATCCAGAGAGTAAAACAGCTCCTTTTATTCTGGTGATAATATAATTGATTCGCATGATGGGAAGGAGAAGGATAGTAAATCCCAGCATCCACACAAAGTCTGTAAAAATAAATTCTGTGGCTACATCTATTGGTTTGATAAGTGCTGTAATGCCTATAATAGAGAATACATTCATAATGTTACTCCCTAAAATATTCCCTAAAGCCATTTCCGTTTCTTTTTTTAAAGCAGCTAAAACTGAGGTAACTAGTTCAGGTAAACTAGTACCTATGGCGATGATTGTGACTCCAATTATTCGCTCACTCACCCCAAAGTTTCTTGCGATTAGAGATGCATTACCTACAACCAACTCTGAGCCAAAATAAAGACCTGCAGCTCCCCCAATCAACTGTAAGATTGCCAGCCAGGGAGATTGTTTTTTCATCAAAGCGGCTTCTTCTTCAGTAAATTCTACTCTTTCAATTGTTTTGAAAAAATACCAATTGAGGGCGATAAAACAAGAAAATAAAATTACACCTTCATATAGGGAAATGACCCCGTTGAAGGCCATCATATAAAATAATACTGAACTAATTAAAGTAAAAGGATAATCTAATTTCAGCGTGGATTTTTGAATATATATGGGGAATATTATAGCGCTAATACCCAATACAAGACTAATATTCGAAATATTGCTGCCGATCACATTTCCTACTGTAATGTCACTAGAGCCTTTAAGCGAGGCAGTCACACTTACCAATAGCTCAGGAGCAGAAGTTCCAAAGGCAACAATTGTAAGACCTATTAACCCGGGGCTAAGCCCCAATCTAGCAGCAATAGCTGAAGCGCCATCAACAAGAAATTTCCCTCCCAATAATAGGATTAGGAAACCTATTGCCAGTATTAAGTAGCTCATGTTTAAATAATATTAAATTTTAGGACCAAATGCGAGGTCTCCAGCATCCCCTAAACCGGGGACGATGTAGGATTGTTGGTTTAATTTTTCATCTAATGCCCCTATCCAAAATCGATGAGGAAGGTCTAGGTTTTCCTTGATATGTTTTATTCCTTCAGGGGCTGCAAAGGCGCTAAGAATTTCAATTTGTTTTGGCTTACCATGCCCTTTAATCGCATCAATACTTTTTATAAAGGATTTCCCCGTGGCAAGCATTGGGTCAACTATGAGCACAGTCTTTCCAGTAAGATTCGGTGCAGCCAGGTAATTTAAGGAAATTTCTATCTTATCATCACTTTCCTTCCGATAGGCACCAATAAAACCACTATCAGCCTGATCGAAAAAATTTAAAACTCCTTGATAAAATGGAACAGCAGCCCTCAAAACGGCAATAATCACAGGCTGTTCTTTTAGTAAAGGTGTTTCTACTTTTGCCAGAGGGCTAGTTATGGAGCTTGGCGTATAAGGAAGCGCTTTAGAAACCTCATAGGCTAATATTTCACCTACTCTTTCCAGGTTTTTCCTGAACCGTAATCGATCCTTCTGAATGTGGATGTCACGAAGCTCGGCCAAAAACTGGTTTGCAATTGAATTGTTTTGGTTTAGAATAAACATGATAGGACAAAGTAAAACAAAAAAACCCGATCTTTTAAGATCGGGTTTTAAATATTATTTATGAATCCTATTATTGGATCTCAAAACTTACTCTTCTAGCCATTTGTCTAGCATCTGTAGAAGATTTGTCTACGCTTGTGTCTTCACCGTAACCTTTATAAGAAAGTCTAGATGCATCTACTCCTGTAGCTACTAGCAAATCATAAACAGATTTAGCTCTTTTTTCAGAAAGCTTCATGTTATAGTTCTCAGGACCTAACTCATCAGCATAACCTTTGATTTCAACCTGAACACCTGGGTTTCTCTTCATGAAGTTTGCTACATAATTAGCAGAAGAAGCAGAATATCCAAGTGGTTTAGAGCTATCGAATGCAAAATATACATTTACATACTGATCATTGATAGCTTTAGCAAGGTAATCAACTTCTTCAGTGTCTTCAGGAGCACATCCTTCAAGAGAAGCTGGACCTGGAACGAAAGGACATTTGTCTAAGTGGTCAGGAAGACCATCTCCATCAGAATCCATAGTAGTACCTGCGGAATTTACCCTTGCTCCGGCTGGAGTGTTAGGCTCTTTGTCCAAATAATCAGGAACGCCATCACCATCAGAATCTTTTAGCATGTCTTTGATCTCACCGATCTGAGTAGCCAATTCATCCTTAGTAGCATACTTGTTTTCTCTGATATACCAATCAGCGTGAGTGTCGTTACTACCTAGATAGAAAGTAAGACCTAAAGTACCGGTCCACCATACTGCATTCATGCCGTAATATCCATCATCAGCAGCTGAAATATCAGAAGCTCCGTCGAAAGCTACTGATTGACGTCCTGCAACAAAATTAGTGATGTCACCATTTAGGGCAACTCTGTCACTTAGTTTAACTTGCAGGGTCATACCTGTACTAACATTGTACTGGCTGTCCTTTACGTCTGCAAATTCATTTTCTTGAGGAGTTAGCTGGCTGATTCCACCGCCAAAGTGGCCCAAAAGATTGAAAGTTTGTGAAAAGGTTTCCCAGTTCAGGATTCTTCCAAGATTTGCAACTCCTTGTAGGTTTAGACGGTAATAATTTGTTGAAAAATCAGGAGTGTCGCTAGCATTTTTAAAGCTACCGATACCAAAATCTAATTTGGTTCCAAATTTTTCGTTAAACATATACCTGACTCCAAGGTCGGCATGTCCTAAGTTAAGGGTAGGTGAGTAATAACCTGGCGTAATTGGAGCCATTGGTTTATTGAACCCTCCATTAACCTCTACAGACCATTTGTTGAAGTCGTCTTGAGCATTAGCACCTACAGCTAAAGCACCAACCATTAGTGTTGATAGTATTATTTTTTTCATGATAAAAAATTTTTTACAACATTCAGTGTTTTAATTGATTTTGATTGCTATTAGATTTTTACTCGGTTTATGATACAAATGTATATTAATTTACGGGAACTTTAAACATCTATGTCAATTGTTTCAATAAAAACTAATTTGATCCCGAAATTTATAAAAATATTTAACATAAACTATGCCATTCACAAATTTATTAAAAGAAATTCTTCATTTAGAAAGTGTGTCAGGTGATGAAGCAAATATATCTGCATTTATCTTAAACCATATTTTAGAACGTAAAGACAATTGGAAAGTTGCACCAAAAATTTATTTCGGTGAAGAATTTCAAGACAATATAGTTCTTGTTTTTGGAGCGCCTAGAACTGCTGTATTTGCCCACATGGATACGGTTGGTTTTACGGCCAGATATGAAAACCAACTTGTGCCCATTGGTGGTCCGGAAGTATCGGATGGTGTATGGCCGGGCCCATTAGGTGTAGGGTTAAGGAAATTGATGGAAATTTGTATCATGATTTCCCGAGAAAAATCCAAACAGGAACTTTACTTTCCTTTGAACAGCATGTCAAGATGGAAAACGGTTATCTGGAAGGTGCCTTTTTAGACAATAGGTTGGGGGTATATACCTTACTTCAATTGTGTGAAACAATAGAAAATGGAGTGCTTGTATTCAGTACGTATGGGGTCCATTTTAATGAAGGGGTAGTCATTTCCATGAGAGATAGTTTTATTCCTCGTAAGAAATTTGTCGATAAAATTATTGAAATGGCGCGTGCATCGAATATCCCTTTTCAACTTGAGGTTGAAGCTTATGGGGGAAGCGATGGAAGGGAAATTCAAATGAGTCCTTATCCAATAGATTGGTGTTTTATCGGACTTCCAGAGGAAAATCCCCACAGTCCGGTTGAGAAGGTGACTTTGTCAGATTTGGAAAGTATGATTAAATTGTACCAATATTTATTACAATATTTGTAATGATTTGAATTATATTCTTTATTTATCACCCTATTATTGTATACAAATAATTTAAGGCCACACACATCCGGTTAAAATGATTCAATTAAAAAACCTGGTTTTTGAGCAATATCTAAAAGAAGCCGTCCTATTAAAAAGGGTAAAAGAACTTGCCAATGCTATAAATCATGATTATCGAGGAAAAAATCCCATTTTTTTAGCCGTTTTAAACGGTAGTTTTATGTTTATGTCTGATATTTGCAAAGAAGTTTCTGTCGATGTTAAAGTGAGCTTTATTAAAATTGCCTCCTATACCGGTATAAAATCTGATGGGAAAGTTAGGGATATGATAGGCTTGGAGGAATCGCTTCAGGGAAAAGATGTCATTATAGTAGAAGATATTGTGGATACAGGTAATAGTATGTGGCATCTTCTTGAAACAATCAATGCCCAAAAACCTAAAAGTGTTGAGGTAGTCAGCCTACTGACCAAACCGGAAGCCCTAAAAAAGCCTATTGATATTAAGTATGTAGGTTTTGAAATTCCCGACTTATTTGTGGTAGGGTATGGCTTGGATTTTGAAGGTCTGGGGAGAAACTTGAGAGATTTATACCAAATAGTTGATAAAAATTAATACTCTATTTATATTAAAATTACACTTATGTTAAATATCGTTTTGTTTGGCCCTCCTGGAGCAGGTAAAGGGACCCAAAGTGAAAAGTTGATAGAAAAATACAATATTGAACACATATCCACCGGGGATTTATTCAGAAAGCATTTGGGTGAAGGTACTGAGCTAGGGAAGTTGGCCCGCAAATACATGGACGAAGGAAATCTTGTTCCGGACGAAGTTGTAATTGGTATGGTAGAAGACAAGATCAACCATTCTTTGGATGCCAATGGGGTGATTTTTGATGGTTTTCCTAGGACTGTTGCACAGGCTGAAGCACTTGATGCCTTGTTGACCAAAAAAGGGACGGCTATTTCAGGAATGATAGCTTTGGAGGTTCCTGAGGAAGAGTTGAAAAACAGATTGATGGAAAGAGGGAAAACTTCCGGAAGGGTGGACGATCAAGACGAAGAAAAGATTAACAATAGGATTAAAGTTTACAATCAGGAGACTTTGCCGGTTGCGAATTATTACCAAAAGCAAGGGAAATTGTCCAAAATTCATGGTGTTGGTGCCATCGAAGAAATCTTTGAAAAGATTTGTGCTGTTGTTGATAAGTATTAATCACTATCTTTGCATGATAATTTTATGGCTGAGCTTTTAAGCTTGGCCATTTTCTTTTCACCCAAACCTTGGTAAGAGAAGAATAAATAGAAGTACTAATTAAACAAGGAAAGCAGTGGCAGGATCCAATTTTATTGATTACGTAAAATTCTGTTCCCGGTCGGGAGCAGGAGGAAATGGGTCAGTTCATTTCAGACGAGAAAAACATGTGCCCAAAGGCGGTCCTGATGGGGGTGATGGTGGCAGAGGAGGCCATATTATTCTAAGAGGAAATGCCCAGTTGTGGACCCTATTGCATCTGAAATATAAAAAACATGTCATCGCAGACAGGGGGAATAATGGTGAAGGAGGAAGAAGAAAAGGTGCTGATGGGAAAGACGTTATTTTAGAAGTGCCCATTGGTACTGTAGCACGTGAGGCAGAGACAGGTGAGCTCAGGTGTGAAATTACTGAAGATGGTCAAGAGTTTGTTTTGACTCCCGGAGGTAGAGGAGGGCAAGGTAATGACCACTTTAAGACCTCGACCAATCAAGCTCCCCATTATGCCCAGCCTGGAGGGGAAGGTATAGAGGAATGGATCATTCTGGAACTCAAATTATTGGCTGATGTAGGGTTGGTGGGCTTCCCAAATGCAGGTAAATCAACTTTGTTGGCCAGCGTGTCTGCAGCAAAACCTGAAATTGCTGATTACGCCTTTACCACATTGATCCCGAATTTAGGTGTAGTGGACTATAGAGATGGTAAGTCTTTTGTCATGGCAGATATACCCGGGATTATTGAAGGTGCCGCTGAAGGAAAGGGTTTAGGCCTTAGGTTTTTACGCCATATTGAGCGGAATTCCATACTCTTGTTTTTAGTACCGGCAGATGCCGACCATATTGGTGAGCAATACGCCATTTTATTGGACGAAATCAAAAGATACAATCCAGAGCTCCTGGATAAAAAACGGATTTTGGCCATTTCCAAAGCAGATTTGTTGGATGAAGAGCTTATGGAAGCTTTAAAACCTGAAATACCTAAAGATGTACCTCATCTTTATTTTTCTTCCGTGACGAGTTTTCAGTTGCCTGCACTTAAAGATTTGATTTGGAGTGCATTGCAGTAAATGTGTCAGAATGTCATATTAATTGAAAATGGCAAGTTAATTGTTTAAAGGAGATTGGTTGAAGATAAAAGAATTGAATAATGACAGATAATGTGAATGAAGAAAAGGAACAAGGCTTAGATCAGGCAGATATAAGCGAAAACCTTAAAAATGAAGAAGATCTGAACAAAGAATCCGCGCAAGAAGATATAGAAGAGAAAGTGGAAGACGAAGCGGAGTCAGACAGTATGGCAAAAGAAAACCAGGAGCTGAAAGACAAATATGTCAGGTTGTATTCTGAATTTGAAAATTATCGAAGGAGAACTGCAAAGGAAAAGCTGGACATGATTAGTAAACCTGATCCAAGAAATTCTTCCTGTAATGGATGACTTTGAAAGGTCTTTTAAGGTAGAGGGCAATGACCAAGAGGGAAGCAAGCTAATTTATAATAAATTAGGAAAAATTCTTGAATCCAAAGGTTTGTTGCCGATGGAAGATTTAATAGGTAAAGAATTTGACGCAGAATATCATGAAGCAATTACTCAAATTCCCGCTCCTTCAGAGGATTTGAAAGGGAAAATTGTAGATGTAGTTGAGAAAGGATACATGCTTTCAGATAAGGTGGTCCGATTTGCAAAAGTGGTAATAGGAAACTAAAAACTTATGGCTAAAAGAGATTATTACGAAGTTCTTGGAGTGGCGAAAGATGCAAGCCAAGAAGAAATAAAAAAGGCATATAGAAAACTGGCCATCAAATTTCATCCGGATAAAAACCCCGGTGATCCTACAGCTGAAGATAAGTTTAAGGAGGGAGCAGAGGCTTATGAAATATTAAGTAATCCGGAAAAAAGAAGACGGTACGATCAATATGGTCATCAAGGTGTAGGAGGAAATGCCGGCTATGGCGGTGGCGGCATGAATATGGATGACATCTTTTCTCAATTTGGAGACATCTTCGGTGGTGGTGGCGGATTTGATTCCTTTTTTGGCGGTGGAGGACGTAGTTCCCGACGTACCAAAAAAGGAACAAACCTTAGGGTAAAGTTGAAACTTAACCTTAGAGAACTTGCTAATGGGGTAGAGAAAAAGATCAAAGTAAAACGTCACATGATTGCTGATGGAGTAACTTTCAAAACATGCTCTACATGCCAAGGTCAAGGTCAAATTAAGAAAGTTGTCAATACCATGCTTGGACAGATGGTCTCTGCAAGTGCTTGCCCTACCTGTGAAGGCAGTGGACAGGTTGTAGATAAAAGACCTCCAAATGCCAATGCCAATGGGTTGGTAGTGAAAGAGGAAATCATACCTATCAACATTCCTGCCGGTGTTTCTGAAGGCATGCAGCTTAGCTTATCCAGTAAAGGTAATGAAGTGCCCGGCGGTATTCCGGGGGATTTATTGATCCTTATTGAAGAGATTGAGGATGAAGAATTGGTAAGGGATGGAAACAATGTTGTCTATGACCTTTACCTTAGTTTTGTAGATGTTGCTCTTGGATCATCCTTGGAGGTGCCAACAATCGATGGTAAAGTTAAAATAAAAATTGAACCGGGAACCCAGTCAGGGAAAATCCTGAGATTAAAAGGAAAAGGGATAAAAGAACTAAATGGTTATGGTAAAGGAGACCAATTGATTCATATCAATGTTTGGACACCTAAAGAAGTAAGTAAAGAGGAAAGGGAAAAGCTCGAGTCACTGCGAGATTCTGAAAACTTCAAGCCAAATCCTGGACAATCTGAGAAAAGTATATTTGATAAAGTTAAAGAATTTTTCTAAAATGAATGGGTCGGCCAACGGCCTTTTCTTTTTAGAAACCTTTTCCATCTTCCATCGTATTAATTCCCTATGTTTAAGGAATTAAATATATCGATATGTTTGGTCATTTTTATGGCCATTTCAACTGATGCGCAAATAATGCGTCATTTTGAAGTGGCAGAACGAAATGACATTGATCTGGTAAGCCTAAATTTCTCTAGTTATAAAGGGGTGTCTTATATCAACAGGTCCTATCATGGTGTACCTTTGTATGTAGATGCAGCTTTAGGGGAAGTAAATATATTGCCATCTTTCGCCCACGATTTAGTAGATGGAGTGCTCCATGCTCGCTTGGTGCATAAAAATGTAGAGTCGGAAAGTTTGAGTAAAAACCTTTCTTATAGGCTTTTTTCAAGCAGTGATGATGATTATGATCATAAGTGGGATGTAGGGTTAGACCCCAATTACCTCTATGACCTTCATTTTCAGTTTGGGATTGGAAAAGCCAGGATAGATTTTTCAAACCTGCCTGTTTCCAATTGTATTGTTAAAACTGCCTCGGCGGATGTATTTTTAGACTATGCCAATCAAGTGTCCAACTCTGTAAACATGGACACCTTGTCTGTAGCCATTAATATGGGCTCAGTATATGCTAACGACATGCAGTTTTCCAATGCCCGTCTTTTAATGTTTGATGTCAATTATGGATCCGTTAATCTAACTTTTAATGACACCATGGCCGGAGCTTCCCAGATACACACTATGGTGGGAGCCGG
>NZ_CAXBOC010000148.1:0-10705 GCF_963976465.1 uncultured Cyclobacterium sp.
TAACTTTACAAAAAGCTACGGTGGCCGCTGGGGTTGTGGCCATGAGTGTTGGATTATTTAATTCTTTTAATGTAGAAGCAGATGGAGGTTGTGGCTATATGTGTTGCCCAGGCACCTCATACTGTACTGATGAATCTGGAATAGTATGGTCAGAGGACAGACCGGTTGATAGAGATTTTCCAGGTGATACCTGTACGAATCATCAATAATCTATGGTAAATAGTAAATAAAAGGCTTCACGATAAGAGTTATTTTATATCTAGATTTATTTAGGTTAGTTAGAATCTTTCGGTTTATCGTGAAGCTTTTTAGCAAATTGTAAATTTAATACTGTTGTGAAATTAACTAAAAAATCAAATAAGGTTTTATTAAATGCGGCAATGTTAATCATTATACTATTGTCTTTATCGAATTGTTCAGAAGACAAATTGAAATCTGATAATGTAAAAAGCTTTACTGAAAAAACGATACCTAGAACAGTAAACCTGGCTGGCAAAAAATACTTTTTTGAGGAAATAAAAGTGCCGCTTAAAATTTTCATTAAAAACAATAAGTTGATCATTGGCGAAAGCAGAAGGGTACCTGAAGATTTTCCTCCAATTCATGTCCTCGATGCAAAAAAAATGAAATATTTGCGGCCATTCGGTAAAATAGGGTTTGGACCCGGTGAAGTTTCTGACGTCTCAGGAATTGATTTAGGTGCCAATGATAATACTTTCTGGGTTTATAGCGCAATGTCAAAGCATTTTTCAGAATTCGACCTTGATGATACCACATCATTGTCAAAAAATCAAATCAAACAAGAAGGAGACTTCTATATGGCCATGGCCATGGCTTGGTCCTCCGATAGTACAGTTATGTGCCGCATGGTAAATGATCCCCATCAATTTGTAGAATTTTCGATTGATGGAAGGCGCTTAGCGAATTATGGGAAATGGGAAGATCATTTAGTCAGAGAAGACCTAACCAATTATATGATGTCGGATTTACATATGGGATGGTTTAAAGGAAACCAGATAAATAATGTTTATGCATCTGCTGGTGTTTATAGAGATAGAATTGAAATTTTAAACAAAGAGAAAGGAAAAATTTTCATTACAGATGGCCCCTTCAATTACATTCCCAAATTTACAATTGCTAATTCCAGTGGCTCATCTAATAAATTAATCGTGGGTATAGCCGAACCCTTGGCCTATTTGGACATTGCTATATCCAAAAACTATATTTTTGGTTTATATTCTGATAAAACCGAAAAACAATTGAGGGAAAGTAATGAAATCGCCAATGATATCTATGCATTTGACCTGGAAGGTAAAATTAAATGTAATTTTATATTGGATATTTCTATCAGAGGATTGGCGGTAGACGAGGAATCCCAAAAATTATATGGCATCACCACAGATGAAGATCCAGGAATTGCTGTTTTTGACTTACCTGACCTAAAATAATACCTCAATGGGCAAAAATACTTCGCTAAAACAATCTTTTTTAATCCTCACCAATAAAACCTCACTCCCTTTAATTCAAAAATACCATAAGCTGTTTACAGCTACCCAAAATATGGGAGATACAGTGGTGTTGTACCATTTGCTAGGGGATAATTCTAATCCAAACTTAGAAGACGTGAATACGCACATCTTTGACGATGAAGTCTTAAGCTCCTTGAATTATTTCCCACTTGGCTTTACCCTGGTACCGGGTAGCAATCATTTCCCCTTGCTAAAATTCTACCTTTCTCATCCACATTACGATTACTATTGGTGCATTGAAGACGACGTGGAATTCTCGGGGGATTGGAAATCCTTTTTTGAAGATTTTTCCTCTATTGACACTGATTTTATCAGTAGTCATATCCGCCGCTATAAAGAAGAACCGGAATGGCCTTGGTGGCCTACCCTGGCCCATCCCTACACCGTTATCCCACAAGAGCAACGGATCCGGTCCTTTAACCCCATCTACCGAATTTCACGTCAAGCTTTAGAATTACTTCACAAAGCACTCTTAAGCAAGTGGTGTGGGCATCATGAAGTACTCATTCCTACCCTGCTTTATGAAAGTGGATTTTCCATCCAAGACTTTGGTGGGAAAGGGGAATTTGTACCCGAAGGCCTTGAAAACAAATTTTATTCGGAAAATACACCTAACAAAAGAGGTATACTTTCCGACGGCACCATGCGATGGAGACCCGTTTTCGAAAAAACAGGGAATTTGAAAAATAAACTTTACCACCCTGTAAAAATAACAGATGAATAAGGTTACACAACTTTTCCATACACGAGATGAGCTATTGTTGGGACATTACACCAGCCTCGAAAATCCTGGACTCTTTAAAGGCAAGTTTGGCCTTTGCCTTTACTTCTTTGAAGCCTTTCAACAGTGCGAAGAACTAAAATACCAGCATGCAGCGGAACATTTACTACAAGAGGGGTACAATTTTATTCACCAAAACCCGATGCCGACCTCATTTGACAATGGACTAGCCGGAATTGCCTGGGGAATTAACCAATTAATCAAAAGAGGTTATTTGGAGGGTAATGCCGATGAATTGCTAATGGAAATAGACACAATCCTTTTCAAGGTTATTTCTGAAAAAACGAACGAGCTTGAATTTGGCTTAAAACGTGGAATATTAGGCTACCTGATCTATATCCTCGACCGTGTTTCAGTCCAGCCTAAAAATGCGCCAGAGAAGGTAAACAGTGAAATATTCACTTCTCTTGCAGTTTTACTGATAAACCGCATCCACATAATGGCCGAAGAAAACAGTGGAAATTTTACTGAGCCAAAAGAATTTAACCTTTTCTGGGACCTACCCAATTACTTGTATGTATTGGGTGAAATCAACCGCCTAAACATAATGCCCAACAAAACCCGACAAATGATTCGCAACATTTCTTCTCTGCTGCTTTCCTTAATTCCCCAAAATCTAGGTAACTGTCTCAGTTTACTTTACGGAATGAGCAAGGTGGCACATGAGGATTGGTCAGCACACACCCGACTTCTGCAAGAAAAATTAAATAGTGCTTCAATCACTTCTTTTAGGCTTGGAAATAAAAGCCTGTATGTAGAAAACGGTCTTTCCGGTTTGATTTTATTAGACAAGCAAGTAGGGTTGGAAATAGATGATTGGAAGGGCTTGTTTAATGATGAAAAAAACGTACAACTAGCGATGCAACATCTGGAGAAATCCGAGTATTGGAGAGCCACCGAAAAAAATCCAGAAAACGAAATGGGGTTTATTTACGGAATTACAGGAATTCATTACGCTCTCCTTTTTTTGAAACAAATTAAAGATCCTCAACATGAATAAAGCGTCTCTGCAAGATATCAGCTTTCTTATTCCTGTCCGGTTGGATTCTGTCATTCGGCTGGAAAACCTAATGGTGGTGATAGACTTTCTACACCATCACTTACGCTCTCCTATTTTAGTCCTCGAAGCTTCCGCTTATAAAACCGGGATTATTCCTGCTTTTGCAGGGAACAAAATAAATTATTGGTTTGAAGAAGATAGGGACGATATCTTCCACCGGACAAAATACATCAATACATTGGTAGGGTTTTCTAAGACACCATTTGTAGCAATTTGGGACTGTGATGTTATCATTCCACCAAAACAAATCATAGCAGCCCTAAAATGCATAAAAGATGGCGAATCAAGTTTCGTTTTTCCCTATGCCAAAGAATTTTTAGATACGGGTATGATCCTTAGGGAAATTTTTATAAAAAATCGGGATCATACCGTATTTACTTCACACAAAGCTAAAATGATGTCAATGTATGGACCTGACCCCATAGGTGGTGCTTTTCTTGCAAACCTTCAGGATTACAAGGCAACGGGGATTGAAAACCCGAACTTTTACGGGTGGGGAAGGGAAGATGGAGAGCGAATACACCGATGGAAAGGGCTAGGTTACAACCATAACCGCATAGACGGGCCATTGTTCCATCTATCTCATCCCCGTGGAATCAATAGTAGTTTCCATAGTAATCGTGAAGACCAGGGAAAATGGAACGACATTCTTTATATTAAATCACTGGGGAAAAAGGAGTTAAACAACAAAATCCAAGAATGGTCTCAATCTTAAATTATTTTACAAATTTAACTAAAAAATTGAATCCTAAATTGAAGATTAAATCCCAGGTTGAGTACTGGATTCATATTACTGGGAATAAGAAAAACTGGACGGTAGTACAAATTGGAGCCAATGACGGCAAAACCAAAGACCCACTTCATAAGTCTATTTTAAAAAATAAAAAATGGAAAATGCTTTTCGTAGAGCCCGTTCCCTACCTATTTGAAAAACTAAAGACCCATTACCCCGATTCAACTAGGTTTTTATTCGAAAACACCGCCATCAATAATGGCACAAGGCAGGAATTTTATTGGGTAGACCAAAAGGCCAAATACATCCTAGGCAATCTTCCGGACTGGTATGACCAATTGGGCTCCTTTGACAAAAACCATATCAGTAAACATCTGAACGGTATTTTAACCCCCTTTATTGTTTCCACAAGCATAAAGGGAATTACCCTGAAAACTTTGCTTCAAAAGCATGGAATTCAACAAATCGATCTATTGCGGATAGATTGTGAAGGCCACGACTGGAAAATACTTAGACAATTGGATTTGACCAGATTTAAACCCTCTCTTATATTATTTGAAATGAAACACTTGAACCGGGAAGAATTAAAAGCAGCACTTTTATTTCTTTACAATGACTATCAGGTTTATCAGTTTGAGGGGGACTTTTTGTGCTTTTCAAAAGTCGAATATAACGAATTATCTAAAAAAGACATAAAATACCTTCTTGACTTTCATTCCATCGAGTCACTTAAAAACAAGCTTTAGAAAATGAATGAAACTTCAAAAAAATTAAAAATTGCGTTCTTAGTTGAGCGTTTCCCCAAATTATCCGAAACATTTATACTCAACCAAATTAGTTATTTGATTGAGGCAGGCCATAAGGTGGATATTTTTCCGGCAGGCAAGTCTGAAGAAACTAAAGTACATGATGAGATTCACCGATTAGGATTACTCCAGCATACTTTTTATCCACCTAAAGTACCCCAAAACAAAATATGGGCTTGGCTAAAATTCTTTGTGTTGGTAAATATTAAGCCGGCTGTTCGAAAATTGGTTAAGTTACTTGATTCTCAGGATTTTTACCGCAATCAGGATATGATACGTCGGTTATATTTGATTTCTCTTTTCTATCCATTTATATCAAAAAATAAATATGATATTATTCATTGTCATTTTGGCCCTACCGGCTTGAGAGCAGTTTTTGTGAGATCACTAGGACTTTTAGATGGTAAAATGCTCACCACCTTTTATGGCTATGATATCACTCATCGAGCAATGGGTGAAAACTATTATCAAAACCTGTTTTCCAATAGCGATATATTTATTGTCATTTCTAATTTTATCAGGGAAAAAGCAATTTCAGCTGGATTTGACAAGAATAAAATTGTGGTTTTGCCCATTGGTGTGAATCCTGGAGAATTTATACCTCATAAGCAGAAAACAGACAAAGATTGCATTCGACTGTTAAGCGTTGCGCGATTAGTAGAGAAAAAAGGATTGTACTACTCCATCTCAGCTTTTCACCAGCTTGTAGAACTTCACCCAAATACCTTTTATGACATCGTGGGCGATGGTGAATTGATGAAACCTTTAATGGAACTGGTAACCTTTCTTGGATTGGAGGAAAAGGTTTTCTTTCATGGAGAGAAAAAAAAGGTTGACATTATCAATTTTTACAGAAATTCCGACATTTTTGTACTTCCAAGCATTACTGGGAGTGATGGCAATTCCGAAGGACAGGGTCTGGTACTTCAGGAAGCCCAAGCCATGCAATTACCGGTAATTGCTACCTTACACAATGGGATACCTGAAGGAGTAATGGATGGCATCACTGGATACCTAGTTCCCGAAAAAGATATCAATGCCCTTCAAATAAAAATGAAATACCTTATTGAACATCCAAGGGTTAGAAAGGATATGGGAAATAGTGGTAGAAAATTTATAGAACACAAGTTTGACAACTTCCATTTAGGTAAAAAACTGGAAAAAACATATACTGATCTGCTATAAGTCATTTAGGACTCAAATATTTTTGTTTAAAAGCACTGATTAAACAAAAAATATATACAAATAAATTTTAATCGGTAATAGAAAATAGATCGTCTATTACATAATTCTGAGATTAAAAATGTAATTCCAATACAAATGTCAAATTAACACCTATTATTTTGTTAAATTCTATTTTTTTTTTACTTTAACAATATAGTTATACTACTAAATATTTTTTATGGAAACCTCCTATTTAATTCTCAAATGCAGCCAAACCATACTAAAACTAGAGTTGAAAAAAATAACGCATTTTTTAGTAAATGATTACCTTCTCACGGTCTTTTGTTTGAATGGAAATAGCCATTCTTGCTGCTCTTCTCTTAAAAGTATGGAAGATAAGTTGCCGGAAAACTTTTTCAAAATAAACCGAAACTGCATAGTAAATGTAAATTTAATCAATTCTCTTCAAGTAAAAAAAAGGGAAATAATTATGCAAAACGATTTTCGCCTTAAGGTGGCCAAATCAAAATGGACTGAAATAAAAAAGAAAATGATTCTACTAAACCAACTAAATAATGGCTTGGAAAATACAAATTAATCCTATCTCTTGTTTATTTAAAGATAAAACTGGAAATAATAGCAGGAAGTCAAAACCCAAAGAAAGCATTGAGGTAGAAACAATTTTTATCCTAAGTGCAGGTAGAACAGGCACCCGTTTTTTCCAGGATTTTTTTAATACCTGTTTCAGTCAGGTATATGCAGTTCATGAGCCCCAACCTGATTTTTTTGACATGGGTATGCAAAAAATTAGGACAGATTTGCTTTTTGATGTCAGCCGCCAAAATATATGTGAATTCAGAAAACCATTACTAAAGCAAGTGCTTTCCACTCCAGAGACCACCTATATAGAATCAAATCCACACGCTGCATACCTTATTCCGGAACTAATGGCTACATTTTCATCTATCAAGTTTTTGTATGTGGTTAGAAATCCAATAGACTCCGTCAGGTCATTTTATGCTAAATCTCCAAAAGATAGTGGTGGGGAAATGTTGTTTTATGGGGAAAACGATCACAGGAAAAGGATCTGCCCCAAGGACTTTCCAGGCGATGGATGGGAAAAAGAATGGCCCGATTTCAACCGGGTTCACAAAATAGCTTGGTACTGGAATAAAGTCAATAGCATTATTCAGGAATCATTAAAAAACAGTGTGAATTCGATACAAATTAAGTACGAAGATTTCTTTTCAAAAAATCAGTCCATCAGGGAAAAAACAATTTTACGGGTTGTAGATTTTATGAAATTAACTGAAAAAAGGAATGCAGATTGGAACAAAATAAACCGTATCATGAATCAAAGGTCGAATGCAACCAAGGTAGAGTACCTCCCACCCTTTGAACAGTGGCCCATAAGGGAAAAAGAAATGTTTAAGATGTTAACAAAGGAAATGAGGATCAAGCTAAATTACAAATAATTCCTAAAACCCAGTCTCTTTCACTAATCTTCAATCACCACATCACTACATAACCCCTTCACCAACTCACCAAATCCGATAAAACCGCTAGTTCACAGGAAAAAGAACCCAGTTTACGGAAAATACAATTTATCTTATATTAAAAATAATTAAAATTTGCTTATTTGAGATATCTTTTAACCGTAAAACAAAAAATAGCATGAAAAAGAAAATGACTTTACAAAAAGCTACAGTTGCCGTGGGAGTAGTAACCATGAGTGTTGGATTATTTAACTCCTTTAATGCTGAAGCAAATGAAGGAAGTTGTTCTGTCGACATAGCAGGAGTGGAGTTTCCATGCACGAGGATCTGGTGCCAAAGTACATGGAGTTTAAGTGCATGTGGGCTTGGAGAAGTCACTAGTCAGGAGTGTAATGAATTCAAAAATTGTTAAAAATAAAAAAGGTTGGCTTAGGCTGACCTTTTTACTTAGGTTCATTTTTATGAAAAATTCCATACAATTAATTTTGGTTTTTGTGTTTTTTTCTTGTTCTTCCACAACGAATAATGGAAATCTATCAATCATTGTAGAAAAAATTCAAATCCCAATTGATGAAAAATTCTTAAATACTTATCAAATCTGGGATTCCTATTATGAAAATGAGGAATCCAAACTTCTTGCCTATAACGAAACAAGGCATTCATTTGATGTGTTTAGCTTGGATAAACAATCTACTTTAAGCCAAATACCACTTGAACGTGAAGGGCCTGATGGTATAGATAAAGTTGATGGGCTAGATTACTATAATGAAGATTCAATTTTTTTGTACTCGAGAGGCAAACTATACATCTCTACGATAGAGGGGAAAATTAGTAAAGTTCATTCACTTTATGAGTTGTTTAATTTTGATGGTGGAGGAGAACCATCTATAAATTTCTATTTTAAGCTTCGGTATAACCCTGTGTCAAAAAGTGTAGCTTTCTTTATAGTCTACCACAATACAGATCAAAAATCAAAAGGAAATCTTCCTCTGATAGGCTTACTTAATCTTGAAACATTAAAAACGAATTATTTACCAATATACCATAGCGATTTTTTCAAAAGAAACGAAGGTAATGTAGGGTTTGTCACGTACCTGGGATTCAATGATTTTTTAGATGGTAGTATGATCTATAATTTTCAATATCAATCCAATATTTTTTGTTTAAGTACTGAAGGAAATTTGAACAAAGGAAAAGAGGTTAAGCATATATTGCCTTTAATCAACCTAGATAATATTGATTCACATGCCATAAACAATACGCATTTTCTTTCCCCAATACCTGACCCTTGGCAGAAACTTATTTATAGATTCAATTGGGAAGCGCCAATTAAAGGGAAAGAAATTTCATTTCTACAAAAGAAAACCTCACTTACCGTTTTTGATTCCAAATTGAAAAAACTTCAGCACTATTCATTACCTGATTATACTTACCAGATCAATAATTGGTTTGTAACTAAAAAGGGTTTATTTTTAAACCTAGCACATCCTGCAAATCCTACATTGAAGGAAAATACCCTAGAGTTCCATGTTGTAAAATTAAGGAATGACAAATTTTGATAGCTTTTCTACTGTTTCTAAGTGCAATCACAGGTTTTCACTTTCCTCCCTCTGATACAACTCATTTTTTACTGGTACCGCTGGATCATCATATAAAGAATGCTAGGAAAATAGAAATTAGCTATACCCTAATGCATCCCTACGATAAGCAAAAGGAAACCATTCTGCTAATTGAGGATCCCTTGGACAAGTATTTTCAGAAAAGCATAGACCTGCAGCCACTGCGGGATGAATTTAATATCGTTCATATCAAAGGCCGGAATGAGGCTGATGCCATATTGAAAATTATCAATTCTTCAGGGGAAATTGATTGGGCAAAAGCTTATCAATGGCTAAACATGGACCAACAAGCAAGGGACATAGAATTGGTCCGTAAAGACTTATCAGGAGATCGGCCAGTACATTTATTGGGTTTTTCCGGTGCGGCTGCCTACCTGCATTATTACCTTGGACTTTTCCCTGAAAACGTCAAATCCTTGATTTCCTTCAACCCCCTACTCTTTGACCTTCAAAAAAACCTGAATCTTATCAACCCCTCACAGTGCCTGGAATCAATACCACTTGAAAATACTTCCTACCTTGATTTTTTATGGTACAACAATTCCGAGAACCTTTGTAAGGAACAAACGGGGACTGAAGACATAGACCTGGCCTTTTATTTTTATTTAAAATGGCGGTTTCTGTTGCCGTCTTTAGTAGAAGCAGATAAAGCCGATATCGCTCTGAAAATTAGGCTTTTTGAGCACAGTTATGGATTGACCTATAATGCAGCTGCCAATTTACTAGAATCTAAAATAGCGAAGTGGATGATGCTGGAAAGTCATGAAATATGGAAGCAGTTTGAACGCCATCCTTTCTCTGTTTTTGGGGTGAATTATGATCGGGGATTAAATTTTACTGGTAAGGTATTGATTGTAGGTGCAGTACATGACAAATTGCTTTCCAGGTTTTGTTATGATGTGTTGGCAGAGTTTTATTTAAATTCCACCTTACTGCTTATTCGGGATGGGCATTCCTTTGGGAAATTAGGTGGTTCTATGTTGCATAATAACCTAATTCGCTCCTTTATCAACAATGATATCAAGGAGAAAGTCAGTGTTTATCAAATGCTTCGGGAAAAAGGATTACTTTATAACAAAAAAGATCGGGTAAGGTATTGAAAAGGTTGGTGTTATTTCTGAAGATTAGTCTTGGCTAGATTTTTCTTTGGTTCGTTTCTTTTCATCAATGTTTACCCTGTCTTATTCAGGGCCTGTCCTGATTCGTAGAAAGTCAGGGGAAAAGAAATGATTGTTTTATCGCTAATTAAACCACATACCATTGATTAATAGTATGATACATATAAAAAATCTAATTGATTGCGCTTATCTGTAAGAACTAATTTTTAGGGTGATGTTTAGTAAATTTCAGTTTCAATTAAAATAAAATAACTCTTTTACTATTTCCATTGTTACTTTTTTGCTACAGGCCCAAAAAGTAAACAACCTGTCCTGAAGCAGAGCTAGTCAGGGAAAACCACACCGCTGTGTATCTTTTCAGCTAAAATTTAAGGCTTCCCGCACACAGGCAAACTCCTT